>JAQUVV010000111.1 GCA_028693195.1 Lachnospira sp. | reverse complement strand
TGTTATTATCGCCTTCAATCTCACCCACATGAAGATTCCTATGAGCAAACAATTGCAAGGACGAAAGAGCTTGTGACCTCTGCAATTAAAAACCAAATGGTATCAGATGTGCCAATCTGTACATTTCTCTCAGGCGGTGTCGACTCCAGCCTTGTTTCTTCTGTGTGTGCCGACCAGCTAAAAAAGAGAAATCAACAGTTAGACACCTATTCCTTTGACTTTATACACAATGACCGATTTTTTCAATCGAATGATTTCCAGCCAGCACAAGATGAACCTTATGTCCAGCAGATGGTAGCCTACCTTCAGTCCAACCATGTCCGTCTTATGTGTGACACGAAAACGCAGGCAGATGCTTTGTATGAATCTGTTGACGCCCATGATATGCCATGTATGGCTGATATTGATTCATCATTGTTACACTTCTGCCGACAGGTAAGTCAGCATCACAAGGTTGTCCTGACCGGAGAATGTGCCGACGAAGTCTTTGGCGGATATCCATGGTTTCATAAGCCAGAGTTTCTCGAAAGTGCCACATTTCCATGGACGCCATCACTGGCCCCCAGACAGGAAATCTTCCTACCCGCTCTGCTAAATAGAATTCATCTCACCGACTACGTTGCTGATTCTTACAACACCGCAATCAGTGAGATTGATGTTCTGCCAAAAGAAGATTCCACGGAAACCAGCAGACGTCGAATCAGTTATCTAAATATCCGATACTTTATGCAGACACTTCTAAACCGCATGGACCGCACCAGTATGCATTCTGGTCTGGAAGCCCGCGTTCCCTTTGCTGACCGGGATTTAGTCGACTACATATTCAATGTTCCATGGTCAATGAAAGCCAAAGATGGTATTGTGAAAAATGTATTACGTCAGTCTGCACGCGGACTGTTGCCGGATGAAATTCTATTTCGCAGAAAAAGCCCTTACCCGAAAACTTACGATCCAGCATACGAGCACCTTCTATCTTCTAGATTAAAAGAAGTGCTTCAAAATCCATCTGCTCCGATTCTTCCCCTTCTGGATTTAGATTCTGTGAATCAGTTCCTGATGAATCCAAAAGATTACGGAAAGCCTTGGTATGGTCAGCTCATGGCCGGTCCCCAGATGATTGCCTACTTACTACAATTCAATTATTTTCTTGAGAAATATCAGGTTGAAATAAAAATCTAGCAATAATTCCGAATTACCGGTTGAATCTGACGTCCATGCATTGCCTCGATGATGGTGTCTGGAATGACATCCACGCAGGCAATCATGGAATTATGTTTCTTCTCATAATTATCCTGACCAAATGGCACGAAGAAAATGTGTTTCATATTCATCAGTAGTCCTATATTTTTAAAATTCATGCTCAACGCATCATTGGTTGATATGGATAGAATCAGCGGTTTTTCGTTGCGCAAATGTGCTTTCGCCGCCATTAAAACCGTCGTATCCGTAATTCCTGTTGCCAATTTTGCCAACGTATTTCCAGTACACGGCGCAATCACCAGTGCATCTAGAAACGATTTCGGTCCAATCGGCTCTGCCTCAGGAATGGTATAAATCCCCTTTGCTTCTGTTAATTCTTCTACCTTCTGGCAAAAATCAGATGCCTTACCAAATCTTGTATCCATACTTTGTGCATGGTCAGAGAAGATTGGAATCACTTTCATATTGTATTCTTTTAATCGTTCAATTACTTTTAATATTTTTTCAAATGTACAGAATGATCCAGTTATGGCAAGTCCTACTGTAATCACTTTATCATCTATGTCCAATTGATGATATTCCATACGATTATCCCTCCAAGCGTCTATTTGAGTTGGTTAATCTATCCATCAGAACCGCATATAGAATTTCCGCGGAAGTTTTCGGTGCATATATCCCCGGAATCCCTAGTGCATGCTTTGTGCAAATTCCGTTCTTTTCACAAAACTTAAAATCGACGCCGCCATTTCCTGATGCAATATCAAGAATGACAACGTCGTCTTTCGTGTGACATAATATTTTTTCTAGAAAAACCATAGCTGGAACAGTATTAAAGATATAAGAATAAGTAGGTATCCTCTCCACATTCTGAACTAATTGTACAAAGTCTAACGTATCTATTCCGTGCGCCCTTGCACAGGCCCTGCGATTCGCAGAACGTTCCACCACCGTAACAAGACCTCCTAAGCCTTTTAACTTCTCACACAGAACTTCTGCGCAACGCCCATAGCCCGCTACCAGGCATCGATTCCCTGCAAGATTTACTGGACTCATGGTAATTGCAAGAGCTATCGTACCCTCTGCTGTTGCCACTGCATTTTCATAGGCTGTGGCATCCGAATCCATATATTCGATATAAGTCACTCCCGTAAGCTTTGGCTCATTTCCTAATATATGAACGCCACACACAATCTGCCCGGGTTGAAGAAAATCCTTTATCCGCCTATAAATGGATCCACTTCCACTAACTGGAAGAAGAATTACATCAAAATCCTCAACAGTTGCTGTGATATTGCATTGCTCAATATCCGCTATTATCCTCGCTTCATACTCTTTTGATTGAAGCAGTTCATATAAATAATGCTGTCGCAGATCACTTCCTAACACAAGAAAACGATATTTCATCAATGCTCCTTATCGATTTAAGTATTACTTTATTCTATGCAGGATTTGGGGCGATGGTGCAGTAAACCTAATTCCTAACTCCATCCCTTCCATACATCCGGCTGATATCCTATGGTTGACTGCTTTCCGTTTCTGACAATAGGTGTCTTGATCACCTGCTGATTCTCCAGTATCTTCTCCAGCTTATCTTCCTCTGCAGTATATTTAATCAACGCATATGCGTCCTGATCCTTGCAATCTACATTCAGCATATTCTCCAAGCCGCCATTAACCTGAGCAACCGATGTGAATTCCCCCTTGCTCATTCCTTTTTCCTTCATATCAATAAACTGAAACTTCATTCCTCGTTCCTTGAAATACCGTTCCGCCTTCTTTGTATCATTACACTTTTTTGTTCCAAATATCTGGATATTCATGTATGTTCTCCCTACTCCTGTTTTTCCGCCACAATATAACAATTCTTAATAAATGGATACGCGCCTGTATCCCACAAATCTTCAAACTCCTCATAGGTCAACTTTCTATCATATGTCTTTTGATCATAAACATTGGCCTTGACTTCTGTGGAATCCGCTATGTATATATACTCTTCATCATATCCCACCACCGCAACACAATGTCGTTCTGTCTCATGTGGCATAACAATGTTGATAAATGCAATTACTGGTGCGCCTTTGTTTAGCTCTGCTTTCAAAGTATCTATGGTTCCATACAACATTTTTGCTTGCAATCCATATCTCTCCAATTCATCGACAAGCTTATATAGCATGATTCCTTCTGTAGTTCCACCCATCTCCTTATATATCGCATGTCCACTGGCCTCGATTCCAAAATGTCGCATCACATAAGCGGTTGCATATCCCGTGCAGTCCTTCCCGCTTTGAAATGCATAGAAATTATCATCGTTTTCAACCATATACTTTTCCGGCAAATCATCCGTGTTAATCCGATCCTTCTTTGGGTAAATGTGAATCAGCGCCGCCACTGCAATTATGATTACAATTAGTAATATGCCAAGAAACAGCCAGCGCTTCTTAAACGTCAGCCTGCTCTTTGTTTCAGTATCATATTGGTCAAATGTGTCAAATGTATCGGTCATGATTTATCCTCTCCGGTTTCCAATCACTCTTCTGTGGTCTAGTAGACATCCAAATTCTCTTGATAATAATTCCTTAATATTCACACAAATCATTATTTATAGTGTATCATATTTCTTACTATACATATTACTAAATTTTAAACATACATTTATCCAAACCTTTTTAAGGCTTTCATTAATTTAGACATAAAATCACTATAATTACTACCATTTAAACTTTCCTTATCAGATTTCTCTGATATGTTCTATATCGGTGTTCAAGAACGTAACATAATAGCAGAACGTAAGGATTCACACAACCGTCACACAACTATCACATTTTCCACGCGACAGCCCACTATACGTTCACTCGATACAACCCATGCTGGTTACAATATGCATAAATCGTCCCATGTCCTCTCTTCGTAAACCAGCACTCCACATTCTGCTCCGGATAAAGCTTCACGAACTGCATTCTGTCCGAAGTTGCATATGCAAGAAATGAGATATAATGTTCTTTGCTCATGGCATGATTCATATGCACATAATACTCGTGATCTATAAGCTCCACCTGAATCTCATGTCGTTGGTCATCTTCCTCCACCTGCAATACTGGCAGTGTGATTCCACAGCATGAAAATGTGCCTTCTCCTGTGGACTGAATTACATTTCCACAAATAGGGCAGACATAGAACTTCGCCTTTCGCATATTTGCCGAACGATTGGAGTTCACCGCATACTCTCCCGTCAATAGCTCTGCTACGGAAACATCTAGACACTTTGCCAGATTTTCTATCAAGCCAATATCAGGAAGTCCTCTTTCCGTCTCCCACTTAGATATGGTCTTGTCACTAATCTGCATCTTGTCTGACAACTGTTTCTGCGTCATATTCTTTCGTTCCCGCAACTCCTTGATTATTTTACCTGTTACATAACTCATATTAATCCCTCTTACGCAACTGTTCAGTACCTTCTGAACAGTTACCTTCTTTCTATGATTCAATCATTTAGAACACTCAACCACTATCGTGTTTCGTTCCCTGTTGCATATTTATCATATCAGAGGTTCACTTTAGAATCGACCTACGCTCCGTAGAGTTATGTTTTAATCTACCTCTGCCAATTTCAATTCATTTTCAATCATCTTTTTTGTATCTTCTTTACTTTCCTCATTGATCAACCAGAAAAATGCACTGTTCTTACATTTCTTATAGTTTTCTCCATCCATATGAAAGTCATAGCCTGCTGTACAAGTTGGTGAACATTCTGATACTCCGGTTAATTTCTTACAATCCCCCGCCTTGATAATATTCTTCTTCATACTTTCCGGCAATAAATCCAATGTACTTTGATAGATAGAAACATTTCTGGCATAAATTCTTGCCATCATGCCACTCTTGCGAAACACGTAGTTCATGAGAGCGATTCTCTTTTTTTCTTTCATGTAGGAATAAGTCACCACATATCCCTGTTTTGCATCTTTCACTTCAATCTTGCATCCATTTTCCATGAATATCTCATGCATTTGATTTACAAAATCCACATGTTCTGTTGCCACTGTCTGTAAAAAATCTTCATATGTATTCGCCATATCAATCTCCATTCTTTCTACTTTTCACTACTGGAATCCATACTTCGTAAATCATGTTCGTTGGATCAGCATTCAAATATAATTCAATCCAATCCATAATCATCTCCTATAACTTATCATATATAAAATGTTATCTTTTTACCTCTCACTTTTCCAACAGAAAATGAGAGACGTCAAGATGTCCAAAACAAACCACATAGTCTCTCGGATGCTCCGTCAAACTCTAATCCGAAGTCAATACTCCTTCTTTATGCTGGTATCCGTCAGGTCATACATTTTCAAAAACGTATCTAAGTCCTTTCTATCACGAATCAGCATGACTTCTTCGAACTTCCCTGTATCAATATTCTTAAATCCAGCGACCTGCTCTCCGGTACAAATGCTTGCATGAATAACCGGCTGCATATGTGCTTTATCATATTCCACATGTACTTTTTTCTTGCCAAACATTTCTTTCATCTCCTTCGCCTTACTGGACATTTACTTCAATGAGACTATTAAGACTGCTCTTAATCATCTCTTATCTTTATCAATCTTATATAAGTTCCGTAAAATCCTTTGACCATTTAAGCCCTGCTATTCTATATCCCACATAACTATCACATGAACTTGGACGGACAATATATACTTGCTGCAAAATGTTTCTAGAACGATAAACAAATCGTTTAATACCATATTGCTTAATAAAGATTTTCATGGCCTTAGACGGCGACTTTGCTGATATATATACCGTACCAGTTTGGGTCGGTATATTACATGTTTTTTCTATCTTTTCTAGCTGTTCATTCGATAATTCCATTCCAAAAGTTATCATATATTCATTCATAATACATTGTCCCTTATCTGTCAAATATTCAAAACGCAACACATCTCATGCCATTCTTCATCACCCCAGCAAGAATCTGCAATACCTTTATCATCAAATCCCATCTTCTTATACATTTTCACCTTATTTGCAAGGCATGTAAGAATAATAAGTTTTCTATCCCTTTCCGATTCTTTTCTAAGGTATTGATACATAATCTCTCTTGCTAGTCCCTGCTTACGATATTTCGGCAAGACATCTAGTCCAAGAATCATGATATTTTTTCCTTCTGGATTATGAAGTGATGCATCTGTAAAGAATTCGTCTCTAAAAGAATATTCATCCGTTGCCAATCCATTTAAAAATCCTGCTATTTTACCTGTTTCATTATCAATAGCAACCAAGAAAAAATCCGGTGCAACTTTAATCCTTTCAATCATCATTTCTCTTGAGCAGGCCTCGTTAGGCGGAAAACAGATCTGTTCAATATCCGCTGCCTGTTCCGCTTCATCCGCGTGAATGTATCTAAACTCATATTTACAATTCATTTCTTTATCCGTAAATCCATATTCTTCCAGAAGTTCCTGTGCCTTCTCTCTACCCGTTTCTGTTAGATATAGATACTTATCAAATCCTCGTTTGCTTCTAGTCTGATAGATAAGCTGATTGTTATCTAGATTTTCCATCGCCTTGAAGTCATAGCCTTTCCAGCTTAGTTCCCTATATCTGCAATATTCATTATTATCCTGTTGTCTTGTCAGGTATATTAACATCAACGATAATTCTTCTATTGACTGTTCATATGATTTTCTTTCCATCAATAAGTTCTCTCCTTGTGTATTTTGATATAAATAACTGATTCTAAAACAACCACCTGTATCACGAGATAATCTCATGTCTACTGATGGTTGTCTTGACTTTCATAAATTATATGATTGCCTAATTTGCTAATTCTTCTTTGATTTTTTCGGAGACCATGCCCTCCCTGTAATCAAACAAAAGAGAAATTGTCTGTTCCATGTAATCTATCTGTTCCGATTTAAAATACTCTGTCAATCCATTGATGTCATCATGCGTCTGTGCATTATTTAGGTATCTTAAATAAGAAACTTTGTCCGTATCCTTGATAATAACAGGAATCAAATTGTTGTGTAAACATTCCCGAAAGATTATCATTCGTCCAACACGACCATTGCCGTCCTGGAACGGATGGATATTCTCAAACTTCGCATGAAACATGGCAATATCCTGTATCGTAATATTCTTATTCGAATGGTAATCTCTAAGCAACTGTTGCATACGTGCTGGCACATCTTCGGGCAAGGCTGTTGTAATATCATTTACAACATTTGCTCTGGTCTTATATGCCCCAACTGCGTATCCATTCGCCATATCTTCAAAGACCCCTTCTTTGAGATTTTTATGCATCTGACATATGATATCTTCCGATAGTGGTTCTTCTATCGTAGTAAGTGCATAGTTAAACATCTTGAAATGACCTGTCATCTCTTCTATGTCCTTCGTCTTAAATATCGTGTCTGTATCGTCTGTATATAAAGTTCCAGTCTCAAAAATAGAAGCTGTCTGTTTCGCTGTTAATGTGCTTCCTTCTATTTTATTAGAATTATAAGCCATAGATCGCTGCGTAAATCCATAAACACCGCTTCGGTCTTGTTTGCTAAATTCAATATTTAGGCGTTCTTTTAACTGTAAAATATATTTTTCTATTAGCATATGGAATCGCTCCTTTCTCTGTTATTTTAACATACAACCCTTATTTTGTCGCTATATTTTATATCATCTCGAATGTCCTTATTTATCATCAAACGCAAGTTCTTCTATCTGGTCAAAGATCTGACCTTCCTCTTTTTCATTGCAAAATATTTCAGTCCAACTCAAATAACTTCTTATACATCATACTATATCACAACACAGAATAAATTTGTGTCAGTTTATTTTATTTTCTCATGCATTTCTTCTAATGTCTTAAATGGTCGTCCATCATAATTCATCCCGCCATTATCGGAATTTGTCAAGCTTGTTGTCACAATTCCTATTTTTTTATTTTATGTTTATGAGACTTGCGTCTCATTTTCTACTTTATCCACATCTCGTGCTACTCTTTCAGGATTCAAGAATACTTTATC
>JAQUVV010000110.1 GCA_028693195.1 Lachnospira sp. | reverse complement strand
CTTTCCTTCTAGCTGCCGACAATTCTTTTGCAGCAGCAAAAGCTTCCTTTTCTGTTTGCTGAAGATTTCTTTTTAATTGAGACAAAACTTCATCGAAATTCTCATATTCTGCAAGCTTCGCCTTCTTGTTCTCACAGTAATCCAGAACTTCTTCGATTGTTTTGCCATACTTCATCTTCAAATTATTAATCAAATCCAAACGCTGTTCTATCTTCATGAACTCTGATGGATCATAGTTGCATTGGTCCATATAATCTGTTATCGTTCTAGAAACATCATGAATGAGATTTTCAATATCTGCCATAGAATCTGCCGCATCTGATAATACCTCATCATATTCGGCTGCTGCAATCAGTGTCTTCAATATCTGTCCACTCATATCTGAAATATTATCCGAATCCGAAGAAAGCAATCGATCTGCAGCTGCCAAATCTTCTACGATTTTTTGATAATTGGACATTTTTTTATATGCCTGTTCCAATTTTTCATCTTCACCAAGTTCTAATCTAGCACCTTCTATTTCGTTAATCTCATATTCCGCAAATGAAATTTCTCTATTTCTGACCTCTTCATCAATATCCAGTTCACTAAGCTGTTTCTTTGCATCTGCATATGCATGATATGCCTGTTTCATTTTTTCTTTGTAAGAAGAAATCTGTGACGCACCATATACATCTATCATATCCAGATGTTTTCTTTCATTCATCAAAAGCTGACTGTCATGCTGTCCATGAATATCTAGAAGAAGCGCTGCCACTTCTCTGGTTTGTCCAGCTGTAAATGCCTGACCATTCACCTTGATTTGTGATCTTGTTGGTGTGATTTTTCTTGAAATAATCACTTCTCCCTCATCAAGTTCCTCAATATCCATTGATTTTAACATAGAAAGTTTTTCTGAATCATCAACATGAAATGTTAATTCTGTCAAAGCATATTCTGCTCCTTTACGAATCAAATCAGCAGATGCTTTATTTCCAAGTGCAACATTAATTGAACCAAGAACAATTGACTTTCCTGCACCAGTTTCTCCCGAAAGAATATTCAATCCATTTTTAAAATCTATATCTTCCTCATCAATCAATGCAAGATTTTTCACATGTAAATTTGTTAACATATCCTCACCTACTCAGATATCATTCATGCCTACGCCCGCATGATCATTCTGCCCATCGTGCTACAATTAATCGTTTGTAACTATTCAGTATCTTCACAATTACAAATGCTCTATATTCAGTCAGATTATAGACGCTTTAACGAATCAGTTTCTTAATCTTATTCATAACACTAATCGTATCGTCTACAGTTCGAACTGCACACATAATCGTATCGTCTCCTGCAATAGAGCCAACAATTTCATTCCATGAAAGTGCATCTAATGCTGCTGCGACTGCCATTGCCATTCCTGCCACCGTTTTAATTACAAGAATATTCTGTGCCATATCCATGGATACAAACCCCTCTCGTAGCACTCTAATATACTTATCGTTCAATTGTGGCGGTGTTGTCTGTAACGCTACATACTTCTGTCTCTTTCCATCAATGGAAATCTTTGTCAGATTCAGTTCTCTAATATCTCTCGAAACCGTTGCCTGTGTCACATTATACCCTGCATCATTCAATGCATCAGCAAGCTCTTCCTGTGTACAGATTTCTTTTAACTGAATCAATTCAAGGATTTTGTTATGTCTCTCTGATTTCATGATTTTCACTCTTATTCCTCTCATTTGAATTCTCATAACTTGTATTCATCGGCATTTACATCTTTTCCCTGACTCGTTCTAGAAAACTAAGCTTCGTTGTCTTAACAAACTGAGATATCTTTTCTGACTTTGTAATTACAATTCGATCTCCTGTAATCACATCGCAGAACATCTCTCCGTCAAATGTAGCGACACGCTCTTCCGACAACTTTTTGTTGCTTGTCATCAAGATTTCTATGGTATCCGAATCACTAAATATGATACTTCTCTGATTCATCGCATGTGGACAGATTGGTGTAACCATCATCATCTGTGCATTGGGTTGCACGATTGGGCCTCCTGCCGACAGGCTATACGCTGTAGAACCAGTTGCCGTAGAAACAATCACGCCATCTGCCGAATAAGAATTCAGATATGTCCCATTAACATATACATCAAAATCAATAACACGCAATGTTCCACAACGATTGATTACAACATCATTCAATGCAATATTCTCATATATAGCCTTACCATCTCGGTAGACTTTTCCATTCAACATCATTCTGCGGTCAATGCCATAATTTCCTTCAATAACATGATTTAATGCATCATATACATTATTCATATCTGTATCTGCAAGGAAACCCAGTGTTCCAATATTAACCCCCATCAACGGGATCTGCTTATGATGCATATCTCTAGCCGCCTGAATCAAAGTTCCATCTCCGCCCAATACAATAATGCACTGTACGTCTTCTGGCACCGCATCCGCATTGGAATATCGGTAATTTGTCCCCTCTAATCCTTCTTCTGGATTCTGGCAGGTACATTGCATTCCGCGTTCATTCAGATACGACATAATCTGATCCGTCATTTCATGGTTTGGATCTTTCATTTGATTCGTAATAATATAAAACGATTTCAAACCCTTTGTGTCTTTTTCCATTTAAGTCTCCCATTCATGCTGCGAACCATAAAATCTGTATATGGTAGTTATAAAGCTTCATGTGCACTTTCGACAATATTTGCTGCTTCAAACGGAATACTCTCATAGCTTCCTTCCGTATGCTTCTGAAGATGAAGAAGATATTCAATATTTCCCTCAGGTCCTTTTACTGGAGAGAACTCAAGATTTAAAACTTCAAACCCAATAGATATTGCAAAATCTATCACCTTTTCAATCACTTCCAGATGTACTGCCTTATCTCGAACCACACCATGCTTTCCAACCTTTTCTCTTCCTGCTTCGAACTGAGGTTTAATAAGGCATACAATCTGTCCATCATCTGCAAGCAATTCTTTCACAGGTCCTAGAACCTTTGTCAAAGAAATAAATGATACATCAATGCTGGAAAACTGAATGCGGTCTTCAATCTGATCTGGTGTTACATATCGAATATTGGTTTTTTCCATACATATCACACGTTCATCATTACGAAGCTTCCATGCCAGCTGTCCATGACCTACATCAACCGCATATACTTTCACTGCTCCATTCTGAAGCATACAATCAGTAAATCCTCCTGTGGAAGATCCTACATCCATACAGATTTTTCCTGTTATAGAAACGTCAAAATTCGCCATTGCCTTTTCAAGCTTCAAGCCACCACGGCTGACATATTTCAGGGTATTTCCGCGTACTTCAATCACAGCTTCCTCCGGAAAGTTGGAGCCTGCCTTATCTTCCTTCTGTCCATCAACATAGACAATTCCTGACATAATGATTGTTTTCGCTTTCTCCCTTGATTCTGCTAACCCTCGATTGACCAACAGTACATCTAAACGTTCCTTACTCATATATTTTCTCCATATCTATATAATATACTTTATTCCTCTGAATGCTTCTGAACCTTCACATTCTCATAAACTGAAACAATACGTTCTGTCACAGTTTCTGCATCAATTCCTGTTTCCGCCTTCAAGATATCAACACTTCCATGTTCGATATAATCATCTGGAAGAGAAATATTCAGCGTATTCACATCCAGTTCTAATTCTTCTACTAACTGACAGACACGCTCGCCAAATCCACCTGTCTGAACATTCTCTTCCATCGTTACAATCAGCTGATGATCACTGCATAATTTAAAAATCATACTTTCATCAAAAGGCTTTACGAACCTGGCATTCACCAAAGAAACTTCATATCCTTTTTCCTTCAAATTGTTTCGCACGTGATCTGCAACTTCTACCATATTTCCAACAGCAACTAATGCAATCCCATGTTCCATATATAACGGCTCAGATTTTCCATATACCACTGGCTCTTGAAATTCCTCAAATCCTTCAAAAGCAGCTCCTCTTGGATACCGAATTGCAAATGGGCCTTCAAATTCTTCAAGTGCGAACTCCAGTCCTGCCTTTAATTCCCATGCATTCTTAGGAGCAAAAACAGTCATATTCGGAATACTGGATAAAAATGACAAGTCAAAAATTCCTTGATGCGTCTCTCCATCACTTCCGACCAATCCAGCTCTGTCTACTGCGAATACAACATGAAGCTGCTGAATACATACATCATGTAAAATCTGGTCATATGCTCTCTGAAGAAATGAAGAATATACCGCAAATACAGGTTTCATTCCACCTGCCGCCATTCCTGCCGAGAATGTCACTGCATGTTCCTCCGCAATCCCCACATCATAAAACCGTTCTGGAAACCACTTTGAGAATTTCTTTAGTCCTGTTCCATCTGGCATTGCTGCAGTTACCGCTGTAATTCTCTTATCCTTCTTTGCTAATTCACATATTTTTTCTGAGAACACATCTGAATAGGAAGACCGGTTACTACTCTTTATGACATTCCCTGTTTTAATATCAAAAGGTGACACCCCATGGAACTTGCTGGGGTTTCTTTCCGCAGGCTTGTACCCATGCCCCTTCTGTGTTACTACATGAATCAATACCGCATGATCAATTCTCTTTGCAACACGAAATATCTTAATCAGCTTATCAATATCATGTCCATTCACCGGTCCAAGATAAGAGATACCCATTCCCTCAAAAAACTGATTTGGAATAATGAGCTGCTTAATGTTCGACTTTGTCTTTCTGATCTTGCTGACAAGCGCATCTCCTTTGGGAAGCTTGTACAACGTATTCATAACGCCTTCCTTCAAATCATAATAGGAATCTGAAGAACGTATTTCACTTAACACATTGGAAATTCCGCCTACATTCTCCGAAATAGACATCTTATTATCATTGAGTACAATAATAAAATTACTCTTCACACGAGATGCATTATTCAGCGCCTCATAAGCCATTCCACCTGTCAACGCACCATCTCCAATGACTGAAATCACATTATAAGGTTCTCTGCTGATTTCTCTTGCAGCAACGTAACCCAAACCTGCTGAGATTGATGTAGAACTATGTCCTGTATCAAATGCATCATAATCACTTTCATTTCGCTTTGGAAATCCACTCATTCCACCAAACTTACGAAGCTGATCGAACTGATTCTTTCTTCCTGTCAGTATTTTGTGTGTATAAGACTGATGTCCTACATCCCAAATTAACTTATCCTGTGGAAGATTGAATACCAGATGCAATGCCATCGTAAGCTCTACGACGCCTAGATTAGACGCAAGATGTCCACCACTCACGCTAATCTTCTCTATCAGGAATTGTCTGATTTCATCAGCAAGCTGATTATATTCTATTGGATCAAGCTTTTTTATATCATTTGGCTTATTTATCTTCTCAAGTATCATATCTACCCTATTCTATTACGATACGTAATGTCCATTATTTCTCTCTGTTCACTAACTTCTGAACCAGTTCCAGCAAAAACGGATGATCTCCAACCTGTTTGATTAATTCTATTGCTTTCTCAGACATGTCTTTTACATCCCTTTTTGCCCGTTCCATTCCATACAAAGAAACATATGTCGTTTTATGATTCTTTTCATCACTAAGTACAGGTTTTCCAAGAACTTCTAACGAACTAGTCACATCCAGAATATCATCCTGAATCTGAAATGCAAAGCCCACAAGGTGACCAATTTCTTCCATCTTCGATATTGTCTCCTGATTTGCACCTGCCAGCGCTGCACCTGACATAAATGCCGCCTCAATCAAAGCACCTGTCTTTAATCGGAATATAAAATCAAGTTCTTGTTCATTCATCGGCTTATCAGTGAGCCAAACATCTAATGTCTGTCCACCTACCATTCCGTAGATTCCAGCTTTCTTTGCAATAATACTGGATGCCATTGCAAATCGTTTTATATCTTCCGAATCATCACAGTGCATCATTGCATTAAGCATTAATTCATATGCATAATTAAGGAGTCCATCTCCTGCCAGTATTCCGAAATCCTCGCCAAACTTCTTATGTGTCGTCAACTTTCCTCTTCGATAATCATCATTATCCATAGCTGGAAGATCATCATGTACTAAGGAATACGTATGAATACATTCTAAAGCTGCAAGAAACGGCTCTATTATCCGTTCATCCTGTCCACCACATAAACGAAAGCTTTCCAGAATCAACATTGGACGAATTCTTTTTCCGCCTGCTTCTACGCTGTAATTCATCGATTCAATAATTCTTTTCTGAAATCCACTTTCCTTTGGAAGCTGGTTCTGAATACATTGATTGATCCAGAATACCTCTTCCTTTATCCTATCATCAAAGTTCATCTAAATCTCCATTCTTGCTACTTTCTTATTCTTCTTCGCCTTGATCATTAATGATTACAATCTGTTTTTCAACCTTATCAAGTTGCTGATTGCAATTCTGAATCAGCTTCATACCTTCTTTGTACATTTGGAAGTTTTCATCCAATGAAGTATTTCCATTCTCCATCACTTCCAGAATCTCATCTAAACGTTCAAAAGACTGCTCAAGGGTAACTCCTTTTGCCATCATAAACCTCCATTATTCATACATCTGAGTTGTGCTTTCCTCAACTATCGCTTTAATCAAACCGTCCTTTACGTAGATGTTCACCTTGTCTCCCTCTGAAACATCCTGCACACTTGTAACCTGTCGGTGCATGGAATCTTCCGTATAAGAATATCCCTGTTGTAGTTTTAAAAGTGGAGAAACACCCTCCAGTCTCGATGCATAAACTGTAATTTGATTTCTATATGCAGCAGTTGCCTGCTTCATCAGATTATTCAACTGTGTCTCAATCTGCGTGATTCGATGTCTGTTTTCATGAATCTGATTCATTGGATTATAGAACTTTAATCGCAGTTCCAGTTGTTTTAATCTGTTTCTTTCTAAGTCAATGTTTCTTAATATCGTTTGTGACAATGCAGCCTGATATCCTTTGATACGATCCTCGACCAGTGAAATATCACATACTGCCAGTTCTGCTGCTGCAGATGGCGTTGGCGCTCTTAAATCTGCAACAAAATCTGCTATTGTAAAATCCGTCTCATGTCCCACCGCGGAGATAATCGGTGTGTGCGCCTCGAAGATAGCTTCCGCTACAATTTCTTCGTTAAATGCCCATAAATCTTCTAATGAGCCTCCGCCTCTTCCAACAATAATCACATCCAAGTTCATCGTGTCCAATACACGAATGCCTTGAACAACACTGTACTTTGCCTGTTCACCCTGCACAAGTGCAGGATATAAATACAATGCTACATAAGGATTTCTGCGATAGGAAATATTCATAATATCTTGAACTGCAGCCCCTGTAGATGCTGTCACAATTCCTATTCTTTTTGAAAATGCAGGAATTTTCCGCTTATATTCTCTAGCGAAATATCCCATTTCTTCAAAATGCTGTTTTAGCTGTTCATACTTTTGGTATAAATCGCCTACTCCATCCGGAGTGATTGAATTCGCATATAGCTGATACTTTCCATCCCGCTCATACACGTCAATTCTGCCCTGAATCACAACTTTCATTCCATTCTCAAGGCGAAACTTCATAGACACCGCCTGCGATGCAAACATAATTGCAGAGAGAACGCCACTCTCGTCCTTCAGGGTAAAATAAATATGACCGGAAGTGTGATACTTACAGTTTGAAATCTCACCCTTTATCGAAACACGATTCAGTACAAAGTCCTGTCGAAACATGTTCTTAATATAAGAATTCATCTGTGTTACAGTATATACTCCAGCCATAAAAAACCTTTCTTTTACTTTGTCAGCTTTGCAAGAACTCCGTTGATAAATGAAGGAGCATTCTCTGCACCGTATTTCTTAGCAAGTTCAATTGCCTCGTTGATTGCCACATTCACTGGGATATCATCATCAAAGAGCATCTCATAAACCGCAAGACGCATAATTGACAATTCCGCTTTTCCGAGCCTGCTGGTTGGCCATCCGTCTGATACAGAATTAATCTTTGTGTCTAATTCCTCTACCATCTTTAATATATTCTTCGCTTTCGTACTAATGTATTCCATCTCCTTTTCGTCCATGGATGGAAATTCATCAAAATAAAAACGAATCTGTTCATCTAATTCATTGGCATCGTGGAACATCGCTCTGAATAAAATCTTAAAAATATGCTCCCTCATTATTGATCGTGTCATGAAAATCCTTTCTGCTGTATATTCAGCCTTACAAAAAAATAATGTAACAACCCATAAACTGAGCAGTTACAAAAAAGCTATGCTCTTTTAGAGCCATGCTCTTTATGCACAAGGCTGCCTTTCCACAAGGTCTGACAGCCTTATATGTGCATGATACTATACTGGCTTTATGCTTCCATATCAACCCCTGCAATCTTAATGTTCACGACAGATACTTCTAATCCTG
>JAQUVV010000109.1 GCA_028693195.1 Lachnospira sp. | reverse complement strand
TATGCTCACTCGCATAGTTTTCCAGATATTGATCATAACCCACAGCCTTACGAATATAATTTACCGCAGCAAAAGGATTCATCCTCCGAATCAAAGACAAGTCATATTGAAGCTGTCCAATTCTCTCTATCATCTGATTATCCAGAAGATAGTTATCCTTCAATCTCTCCAGATTCACAGGTTGCGACAGAAACGACCTTGTAATATACCTCATTGGCTTATTGATAATCCGTAACATATTTTCTCTGTCATAATCCCCATTTGCAGCACGTATATATGCGAAAATATCTCTTGCAATCCAATGGTCATAAATCAACTTTTCCTGAAACTGCCAGTCTGTAGGAATATCATCCATTAGAAACCTTCCAGCCACTATATTCCCTATGGAATTAATTCGAAACAGCACAGCGATTTCATTATATCTTAAGCCATCTTCATGCATTTCTTTGATTTTTCGAATTAAAAATGTATATTCATCCTCTATATTCTGAAGTTCCCACGCTTCTACTTTTCCTGTCAGTGAGTTCATTGCATACATATTTTTCACGAATCGATTCTGATTATGTTCTACCAGTACATTTGATGCACGAACAATTGATTTTGCTGATCTGTAATTCTCCGTCAATTCCATATGCATAGCATCTGAATATGCTTCTTCAAAGCAGTGCATAATTTCAGGCTTTGCACCGCGAAATCCATAGATACTTTGGTCATCATCCCCCACAACAAATATGTTCCGATGTCTTGCAGCCAATAGCTGAATCACATCGAACTGAACCTGACAAATATCCTGAAATTCATCAATGAGAATATACTGGTATTTCTCTTGCCATGCGCGAAGTATTTTCGGATGCTTAGAAAGCAGATTATAACAATCTATCAGCATATCGTCGAAATCTATCCATCCCATCATCTTCAATTGCTTCTCATAGATTCTATAAATCCCGCGAAATGTATTCTCCGGACAAGACCGTGACTGATATTCTGATAACTCCTGTCTTCCATTCTTCACACTGCTAATTTCTGACAAGATTGCATGAACCAACTCACTTTCATCATCTGTCTCCAATTCATAATGCTGTGCTGCCTCTCGGATAATTTTTTGTTGCTGTTCTGCACGAATGATGCAGTCGGACTGATAATTAATGGAATGTTTTAATATGGTGAAATATACGGCATGAAATGTGCCAAATGTGACCGCTGTACTGTTGTTCCCTATCAGCGTTAAGAACCGCTCTTTCATTTCTATTGCAGCGGCTTTCGTAAATGTTATTACTAAGATATTTGTTGGATTCACATGACAGTTTTGTATCAAGTTGCAAATCCGATGGGTAATCACTGTCGTCTTCCCACTCCCTGGTCCTGCAAGAACAAGTGCTGGTCCGTTGATGTGGCTGACTGCCTGGTTCTGTAATTCACTTAAATTCACAATATAATCATCTGCTTCCCTTCCTGTTCAATTGATATCTATAATATTGCTATCTATAATATTCATTTAAGTTGTTTTATGCATTGCATATTTATATAAGTATAGTATTCTATATTTACATTTCTGTCAATATGATATTTTAACTTTTGACTCGACTTTTGATATTTAAACTTCCGACTCAGCTTGAATATATAATATAAAAGGCTACGTCACCGCTCTCTAATAATTAACAACATAAAGAAAAATTCCACTTACATAGCAGTCAAATAATCTTAACTCTTCTGCTATGTAAGTGGAACTCCCTATTCAATAGATATTATAACTCTTCCCTTATCACTAATCTTGTCTCAACTGGAACTTTGCCACAATGGACTTCAAGCTCTCTGACTGTGCTGCCAGTTCTTCACTGGTAGCAGATGTTTCTTCTGCCGCCGCTGAATTATTCTGAATTACCAGAGATATCTGCTCAACACCGCCCTTAATCTGGCTCATTAAGTCCGCCTGCATATTAGAAGCATCACTGGCACCTTTCGCTGCATCTGCAAAATGAACCATATTCTCAACAATATTCTCAAGAACAGAAACTGTCTTCTCGGTAATCTGGTTTCCATTGGCAACCTCTTCTAATGATTTTGCAATTAGCTGTCTAGTATTCACTGCAGACTGAGCACTTTCCGCTGCCAGCTTACCAATCTGGTCAGCTACGACTGCAAAGCCCTTTCCTGCCTCTCCTGCTCTCGCTGCCTCTATCGATGCATTCAGAGACAAAAGATTCGTCTGTGCTGCAATATCCTCAATTGCGCCAATAATATTCTGAATCTCCATAGATGTATTATTGATTTTTTCCATAGCATCTGTAAGATGATTCATTTCTTCTCTTCCACGCTGTGCATCATTTACAGCTTCCTGAACTTCAAGATATGCACTCTGTGCTGCATTCGCACTTTGCTCTGCGCTCTGTGCCACGTCTTCAATGGTTGCTGTTAATTCTTCTACTGCACCAGCCTGTTCTGTTGCACCTTCTGCCAAAGAAACAGCACTTTCTGCCATCTGATCTGCTCCAACTGCAACCTGCTCTGCTCCTTCATCGATACTCTTCAATGTCTTATTCAGAGTACGATTCATCTTACGCATGGCTAGAATCAGTTGTTCGAATTCACCAACATACTTCTCTTCCTTCTTTGTTGCAATATTAAAGTTTCCGTCAGCCATCTCTGTCAGTAATTCATTAGCATCCTCAATGACTTCACCCATGAATCCACATGCCTGCTTAAAATGCTGTGCCAGTGCACCCAATTCGTCTTCTGAAGCATATGTAATCTCTGTATCCAGCTCACCATTACTTAACTTCGATGCTGCTGTCTCCAATTCACCAATAGGAATGATTAATGCTGTTGTAATCATCTTTGATAATCTTATAGAAACAGTCACACTGACAATTCCCATAACGAGCATCAGTATAATTGCACCAATACACAATACTAATAATACAATATAGCTGTTTTCAGCGGAATTGTTCGTATAATCGCCAATCTCAATCAGAACATTCTGTGCATTATCTATCGCTTTCGTATATGCACCATTATATGCTGAAATCGCTTTCTCATTATCCATGTTCTGTGAATATCCTGCTACAACAGCTCTCTGCTTTGCTAATTCATCTACAGCCGTAGTCAATTTATCTGCCAGTTCCTGATCACCTAGATTATCTGCCAGCTTTACAACATTATCATGAACTTTGACAGCATACGCATCTGCCTCATCTAGATGTTCTAATGTCTGCACCTTACTATCTGTTGTCAAGGACCAAAGCAGTTGCTTCGCAACAACCTGTGTATCCTTGCGAATCTCCATCTGTAATGTGGAATTCGTATATGCTTTCTTATAAAAGCTGTTCATACTCAAACTAATAATTGTTGTTCCAATAATTGATGCCATCAACGCAACCGAAAATAAGATAATTACAATACGAAAAGAATATTTTAATTTCTTTTCGACTTTCATATTTCTAATCTTTTGCTCCATTCAATACCTTCTTTCTCTATGTTTATTGATCATTACAAAATCAGATATGATTAGACATTTTTCGACATCATTAACTTAAAAATATGCAAAAAGAGTATTCCTTTTCTCTAAAAGCATCGATTTATACCTCAATTATAGCAATATCTTGTTTTTCACGTCTTATTATGATTCATATTCTGAATTCGTAATTACCTATATAATAGAATTATTATATCATAGAATGAAAGAAAGACTACAGAGATTGTATCTATTTTTGAACAAAAATGTATTTTCTTTCCAGTCAATCATTTACAGAGGTGTGTTCTTATATCATTAGTAGCTTTGAATGCGATCTCCTGAATCGTCTGTATTCTTTATGGATTTAATTGTAACCCAATAGCTCATCTGCGGATTCACTTCAACAAGTACGCAGTCTCCCACCTTATGTCCAAGCACCGCTTTCCCCAACGGTGATTCTATACTGATATATCCTTCCAGTGAGTCTCCACGAATAGTTGTAACCAGCTTAATTTCTTCTGTCTCTCCATCATCTTCATATTCCAATTCCACTGTATTATTGACGCCAGCTTCATCCTCAGCAGAATGATCAGATATAATTGTTGCATTCTTAATTACTCTCTGGAGATAACGAATTCGACTCTCATTTCGATTCTTATATTGTTTTGCCGCCTTATACTCAAAGTTTTCACTTAAATCCCCGTGAGCTCTAGCTTCTTTCACATCTTCTAACGCTTCTTTTCTTACAACTGCGATTCTGTACTCTATCTCATCTTCCATCTTCTTAATGTCATTCTGTGTTAATTCATGTCCCATAACTGCCTCCCAAAATATATGCATTTAAATTGACCATGTTACTCACTATTGAAGGTGAACGTAGCCACGTTAAGACATATTATAGCACGCATCAGATAGTCGAACAAATTTATCTTTACTACGCTCTTATTTGATTCCATAATTCAGATAATTCTTCACAAATCTCATAGTCCGGCTTATATGCCACATCATCAATGAGAATGTATGGATTATTTACAACTATAATCATCTGTCTTTCACTAAACTCTAGCGTATATATAACAGACTGCCCATAGCGCATTTCATCATAATAAGCATCATTCTGATTGTGGCTGTTAATCTTTTGTAAAATACTCAGTAATATGTCAATTTCTTCACTACTCAATTCAGCTTCATCCCCCGGTATATCTACTTTCACCTTAGCACTGATGATATGGGAACTCACATTGTTTTCTAAAGGAGATTCCTTTATTAACTCCTGGTCTAATTGCTGGTCAGAACCATGCATCCAATTTCCTTCTGCTTTCTCCGCAGATGATATGTCCTCTGAGCACCCTATCATCAAAATCACAATGCAAAACAATAATCCTGATATATAAGAATTGCGATATTTATAGTATTTCATCGGCATTTCACCTTTCTTATAGCTGTTCTACCACCTTCGTCATCTGTTTCTTGAAAACACTTCTGGAAAGCAGATACATTTTATCCTTATAATACTCGAACTCTGCACCCGTAGACTCTACATCTATAATAATGTTAGTCTTTTCATCTGCCATAAGTGTTTCCCAGTCTCCAGAAACAATATACCCCTGTTCCACAATCTCAATCTGTGGATGAAACTCATATGCTGTCCGATATTGTCCTGTTCTATAAACATCACCTTCCACAACACTTTCTGAATTATTTGCATGAACCAGTACATCGCCTGCATCTGAGAATGGAATCACATACTGATGCCCCTTCTTCATAAAGAAAATAGGATTCATCGTGAATAATTCATCTTCGATTATGATATGATCCCCCTTCGTAAAGTCTCCATACCATACATCCCCCACTGTAATTTCATAAACAACAGTAACAGCTTTATGATTCAGTCTTCCATTGTTTTCAAACTTGTCACTTCGTGTTACATATTCATATTTCTTAATATACGCATTATCAATGGTTCCTTCAATAATGCCCACACAACCTGTCAACACCCTTTGTTCTTCAAATTCTATTACACACATAGACATATAAGTCTGAGGAATCTCCTCTGTAATCTCTATTGCTGTATCATCAGACGTCAGCTGGCTATAATAAACATCTCCCTGTGCCACAAAGTCAGTTATAGATTCTTCTTCCTTGTTTTGTTCATTATTCTCATATGCATTCAAGTTCGGATTCGTATCTTTTTTCTCAACATTTGTTACAATGAAATATGTTCCAAACAGCAATATAATACTCACTGCTACAGCCAAAACTTTCCATACTGTAGAACTTCTATATATCTTTTTATTACAATCTGTTATAGATTTATCTACTTCATAAGTTTCTGCTTCATGCACATACTTTTCATCGATTCCGCTTATGATTTCAGAAATATCTTCTTTTCTCATATCACAACACCCTCTTTCTGTAAGTAAACCTTTAGACTCTGACGAATTCTCTTTAATCTAACAGATATAGTATTTCTCTTTTTTCCAAGGTCATTTGCAATATCAGATATCGCATCTCCATACCAGTATCTTCGCACAAATATCACTCTGCTCTCCACATCCAACTCTGATAGGAATTGGTTCAACAGATTCATCAATTCCTTTTTTGACACTTCTGATTCAACGGTCTCTTTCGCATAATTGCATTCTTCTAACTCACCTAATGCAATATCATATAGGCTATTTCTCTTAGCTGCTGTATTAGCATGGTATTTTTTCAAAGAAAGGTTTCTTACGATTTTACATACATAAGTACTCAATGGATTGGGATTTTCAGGTGGAATGGAATTCCAGGCTCCCAGATACGCATCATTTACGCACTCCTCCACATCATCAAAATTATTCAATATATTGGCAGCAATTTTCCTAAACAGCTTTCCATACTTTTCCGCTAACTCATGAATTGCCTGATCTGACCGCTCATAAAATAATTTTATAATTTCCTGAGTTTCAGTGCAAAATAGAATGAATCACATTTGGGATCACACTTTGAAAAATCCTTTTTACAAAATTGACATATAGGCGATTTCTTATATGTATTTGTGTCTGTCATAATTTGAAATGATACTATATATTTTTCTCCTCCATATTGTACCTCCGTATTGTCTTGAAAACAAATTATACAGCTATCAATTCTATTGGTCAAATGAATTTTTAAGCAAAAGAAAACCCCCTAAACGTTGATGTTTAGAGGGCTTCCGGCATTTACAATGTATTAAATTATATTTGTATACTAGAACTTACCTGCGTCAGCAGCCTGCTGTACATAGACTGGGAACCTAGTATTTAGGCGGTTTTCTCAATATAAATGTAGGAATAAAATACGAATAACCTACATTGATTCACTATTTGTAGCATCTTACCACTATTAAGTAGGTGAGTCAAAATCTCCACTTTGTAAACAGTGTCGATATGTACTTCTAATATATGCGATAGCTTCTTCAATTTCACTGTTCTTCAGCTTATTCTCTTTGATATATATTTCATATTTATCACACATATTATATGCTCGCCTAAAATCTTCTTGCGTATGTTGGTCTCTCTGAATCAATTGCTTTTGAAACGATAAAATATAGCTTCTCATATCGTCTGCAATATGTTCCTGAAGGTCCCTGTTGATCTTGTCCACTTTTTGATTAGTGTCACGATTCAACCGTCTTCCTATCCAAGCTAATGGACTAACTTTGATAGGGACAACTTCAAAGAGCATCCCTATTAAGATTACTGCAGCTGTAATGTATCCTGGTATTTCCATTTGCAGCCTCCTTTTTATTTGTAATATAGTTCTTCCATTCATGTTTATAAATTAGAATTATCCAATGATGGAATATGTATCATTATTGCTTAAAGACGAAATTATAATATTATCTCCGTCTACAGAAATATTTAGCGCTTCCGTTTGCAATTGATTTGTACTTGTATTAAATGTTTGTAGAAATCCACAAGCTGTTAACACGCTGTTCAATTTCCCAATCACAATTACTCCATTGCATGGAAATCCATTATGATCCCCAGACATCAATAAGGTAGTCTTTTTACCTTCTGTGACATTTGGTTGAAAGGAGATTGACGTTCCAGTTCTTACTTCCTTTTGTACTATTGTCGGACTATCGTATATTGCTTGTTCAACATTACGACCATCAGACATTTTAATATTTTGAGCAATGTTTGAAGCTGAATTGACTTCAACACCGCCGACCATAAATTTAGGCATTATATCGCCTCCTTTTTATTTTTAAATGATAATTTAGATGAAAAACTTTCACATCAAACATTTAATGTAACTTTAGGTGTGGGTGCATTTTCTAAAACAATAGATTTTTCATCATACAAGTCATATCCTGCAAAAGTCGTTATTGCTACTGTAACTGATGATGTAGGTACCACTGCATTACAAGGTGTCTATATGTTTTCTATTGGGAAAGGTGGAATAATGCCAATTTCAACAGGTTCTTCATCGAACATAAAGTTTTCTTATAGTGGTTCAAATCTGACAATATCAAGCGTTGCAGGATATGCATATGGATGTTGTGCAAGGTGTGTTATTTTTTAGGTTATCTAACAATTATTATGGAAGTATTAGATATGTTACTCTAATTGTAACTGTAGCTGCTTTTGCAGTTATTACAACATAAGGTGTATCAAGATCATTTATTAATTCACAAATAGCTGTGGCAGCATTATTATCTCTACCACTTGCTGAAATTGGCTTTTGTTTTGCAGTACAATCAGCGGATATATCAATAGAACCAAAGTAAGGTGCTATCGTAAGGTTATTAGATATTAGTGTTTTTGTGTATGTCTTTACAACAGTATTTATTACGCTTAAATTATCATTTATCTTTATATATCTTGTTTATTTATTTTTAGCATGTTCGAATCTATTAAGCCAGATAAATAGTGATTTAACTCTATATAAGGATATTTCTGTAAAAACAACAGCAAACAGTGTGTCAAAACTGGGTTATTATGGTTCGTATGATGATTCTACATTCGGAACAATATTAAATGCTAACATTA
>JAQUVV010000108.1 GCA_028693195.1 Lachnospira sp. | reverse complement strand
CTGCTTCTCTGAATGCACAGATTAAGCGCTGTATCATCTCCGAAGACGAAATCAGTGATGACGCTAGTTCAACGCTACGGGATATTCGTCGCCAGAAAGCTTCTGCCAACGACCGAATTCACTCAGAGCTGAATCGTATGCTGAATGCACCTGGAACAAGAAATTGTCTGCAGGATTATGTTATAACCACACGTTCTGGCCGATATTGCCTTCCAGTAAAGGCTGAATATAAGTCACAGGTTCCCGGTATGGTTCACGATCAGTCCTCAACTGGTGCAACACTGTTCATTGAGCCGGCTGCCATCGTGAAGCTGAATAATGATATTCGTGAATTAGAATTAAAAGAACAGGCAGAAATCGAAGTGATTCTAGCAACCTTAAGTGCTAGTGCAGCTGAATACACAGACATCCTTCTGACTGATTTTACCGTTTTGACAACATTAGATTTTATCTTTGCAAAGGGACAATTATCCAGACATTATCACTGTAGCCGTCCTGTTATGAATACAGAGCGTCGCATCAATATCAAGAAGGGACGTCATCCATTGATTGACCAGAACAAAGTTGTTCCAATTGACATCTATCTGGGAGATAAGTTCAATCTGCTGATTATTACTGGCCCTAATACAGGTGGTAAAACTGTTTCATTAAAAACCGTTGGTCTTCTCACCTTAATGGCTCAATCCGGATTGAATATTCCTGCTATGGATCATTCCGATGTTGCTGTATTCGATAATATTTTTGCAGATATTGGTGATGAACAGAGCATTGAGCAGAGCTTAAGTACCTTCTCCTCACATATGACCAAGACTGTCAATATTCTGGCTGAAGCTGATGCAGACAGCCTGATTCTATTTGATGAGATTGGTGCTGGTACAGATCCAACAGAAGGTGCCGCACTGGCAATTTCTATTCTCAATGACCTGCATCGCCACGGTATTACTACCATGGCAACCACGCATTACAGTGAAATCAAAGTCTATGCTTTAACAACGGATGGTGTTGAAAATGCTTGCTGCGAATTTGACGTTGAATCTCTTCGTCCAACTTACCGTTTGCTCATCGGTGTACCTGGAAAAAGTAATGCATTTGCTATATCCAGAAAGCTGGGACTTCCAGGCTATATTATTGATGATGCTTCCAGTCGTATGGATTCTGAAGACATCAAGTTCGAAGATCTTCTGACCGATCTGGAACAAAGTCGTGTAACCATTGAGAAGGAACGGGAAGAACTGAACACCTACAAGAAAGAAGTTACCGACTTAAAGGCTGCTCTGGAGAAGAAATCCGAACATCTAGATGAGCGTACAGAGAAGATCATTCGTAAGGCCAATGAAGAGGCTGCCGCAATTCTACGCGATGCGAAAGAATATGCAGACGAAACCATTAAGACCATGAATAAGCATGGCATGACTGTGAAAGAACTGGAACATCAGCGTAGTGCCATTCGTGATAAGATGAATAAGAAGCAAGAAAAGCTTCGTATGGAAACCTCGAAGCCGAAGGCTCACAAAGCACATGACATTTCTGAATTCAAGCCAGGCATGCACGTTCGTCTGATTTCCATGAATGTCATTGGAAGTGTTGTTTCGATTCATCCTGGAAAGAAAGAAGTATCTATTCAGATGGGAAGTCTTACTACGAAGACGAAGGTCAATAATCTGGAAATTCTGGAAGGCTATCAGGAACCGGCTTCAGCTTCCACAACGGCAAAAACTTCTGGTGGTGCAAGCAAGGTGAAGATGGCAAAGTCCTCTTATGTTTCTCCAGAAATCAATCTTCTTGGAAAAACTGTAGATGAAGCCATTTCTCTTCTGGACAAATATTTAGATGACGCCTATGTCTCCAAGCTTCCACAGGTTCGTATTGTACACGGAAAAGGAACTGGCGCACTTCGGAATGGCATTACCGCCTATCTTCGTGGTGTACCATATGTAAAGGACTTCCGTCTGGGTCAAATCGGTGAAGGAGACGCTGGTGTAACTATTGTAGATTTTAAATAAAGAGGGGGTACTTATGGTATCAAAACAGAGAATTTTAATCGTTGATGATGATGAGAACATCGCAGAACTCATTTCCTTATATCTGATAAAGGAATGCTATGAAACCAAGATTGTATATGACGGCGAAACCGCACTGGAACAGGTGCAGATTTTTAAGCCAAATCTGATTCTGTTAGATTTGATGCTTCCAGGAATCGATGGTTACCAGGTATGCCGTGAGGTTCGCAAGACCAGCAATGTACCTATAATTATGCTGTCTGCAAAAGGCGAAACCTTTGACAAGGTTCTTGGCTTAGAACTTGGAGCCGATGACTATATGATCAAACCTTTTGAAACGAAGGAACTTATTGCCCGTGTGAAAGCCGTTCTTCGTCGTTACCATATGCCACAGACCATTGGCGTCATCTCTAATAACACACAGTTCGTAGAATACGAAGATTTAAGCATCAATCTAGATAATTATGCGGTTCTTTATGAAGGACATAACGTAGAAATGCCTCCAAAAGAGCTGGAACTTCTATATTTCCTTGCCTCTTCACCAAATCAGGTCTTTACGCGTGAACAGCTCCTAGATCACATCTGGGGTTATGAGTATATTGGAGATACGAGAACTGTTGATGTTCACATTAAGAGAATTCGTGAAAAAATCAAAGATCATCCGCATTGGTCTATTGAAACCATTTGGGGAATCGGTTACAAATTCGTGACTAAGTAATTCATCATTTAGGGGGCAGATACATGAAGATTAATCTTCTCACAAAGTACATTTTCATATATATAGCGATTACATTGATTGGTTTTATCAGTGTTGCAACCATCAGCTATAACATTGACTACCATAAAATCTATCAAAAACTGGAAGGTCAAATCTATCATCAGGCAACCTCTATCGCCAATGAATATGCACCTGACTACTTCAGTAATGAACACTTGAAGATTATTCAGACCGAATTAAAGACCGTTTCTACGCTGAATCAAAGCCGAATTATGTTCATTGATTCTATGGGAAATGTATTCTTAGACACTGCCACAGAACGATTACTTGATACAACTGAGAATTATAACAGCTTATATAATATTCCTGAATTCGATTATTCCGACCTTGGAAGCAGCCATTCCATGGTCGGCAATTTCTACAGTCTTTTTCAAGAATCAACATTAAGTGTCTTCGCACCAATTACCAACTCATTTACAACAAAAGGGTATGTTGTCATTCACATCCCCGAGTCCGTCATTATTGATCAGGTTTACATCGCACATGACACCAATTATATTACTTTGATGATTGTCATGATTCTGAGTTTGAGCTTTATTGTCTTGTTCATGTTTCAGATTCACAAGCCACTGAAAGACATTATTACAGCAACGAAAGAATATGGAAAGGGAAATCTTGCTTATCATATCGTGCCACGTCATAGCGATGAGATCGGTCATCTTGCTAATTCTCTGAACTACATGGCATCAGAGTTAAATGAGACCGATAAATTCCAGCAGAAATTTCTTTCTAATATTTCTCATGACTTTCGCTCTCCTCTAACCTCCATCAAAGGATATCTGGAAGCCATCGAAGACGGAACCATTCCACCAGAAATGGTCAACAAATATATTAACATCGTACTTTTTGAAACCGATCGACTAACAAAATTGACTAGCAATATTCTAACCTTGAATGAAATGGACCCAAAAACCGTACGTCTTGATATCACAATTTTTGATATTAATTCAATTATCCGCCATATTATTGAGACATTTGAAGGCAAATGTAAAGAACGAAATATCAAGTTTTCTCTGATTTTTGCCAGCGAAAAGGAATACGTCAAAGCAGATTCTGGTAAGATTCAACAGGTCATCTATAATCTGGTAGATAACGCCATTAAGTTCAGCCCTGACAATTCTCATATTGATATTACTCTCCGTGAAAAAGGGGAGAAGGTTTATATCTCTGTAAAGGATTATGGTGTTGGAATTCCAAAGGAAAGTCTTGGAAAGATTTTTGATCGTTTCTATAAATCAGATTCGTCCAGAGGACGCGATAAGAAAGGTTCCGGTCTTGGACTTTCCATCACAAAGGAAATTATCCAGGCTCATAATGAAACCATCGATGTTGTTAGTACGCCAAATGTCGGTACAGAATTCATATTCACACTGACCCATGCGCATACATCATTCACATAGCACATTTGCTTTATAGAATTCATGTTCAACAGGTGCTCATTCACAACTTTTATTATCGGAGTACACTAAACGTCGAAAAAAAGAATCATATCTGAAGGATTTACTCTTTCAAATATGATTCTCATTCTTTTTATTCTTTCCAGTCAAGTCGATGCAAATGGCCTTCACAGTTCATACTTGCAAAATTCTCCTGACGCAGTGCTTCATATAATACGATTGCAACTGAATTCGAAAGGTTCAGGCTTCGAATATCTCCAATCATTGGAATTCGAATACAAGTATCCTCATTGTCCACCAGAATCTCTTCTGGAATTCCAGCACTCTCTTTTCCAAACATAATATAGCAGTCATCCTCATAAGATACCTCTGCATAAGTCTGGTGTGCTTTCGTTGTTGCCATATAAATCTTCGCCCCAGGATTCTTCGCAAGGAAATCACTGTAATCATCATAAACGCTCACATCCAGCTTGTCCCAGTAATCTAATCCCGCACGCTTGAGCATCTTCTCATTCAAACTAAATCCCAGCGGTTCTATCAGATGAAGACGTGCTCCTGCCGCAACACAGGTTCTTCCTATATTACCAGTATTTGCCGGCATCTCCGGCTCATGTAAAACTATATTCAACATAATTAAATCCTACTCGCTCTTAATTGCAATATCAATTTCCATATGTACTCCATTATCTTCACTTAACGGAATGCAGATGTTCTTTGTGTAAGTCTGTGCAAATGTCATGGTTCCACGACAAATTGTTGGCGGTGTAATATCAATACCCACGCCCTTTGTTGATAGAAGGGTCGCTGCATTCCCCATGATCATATTACCAAGCTCACTAATCGCACTTGTTGACATCTCATCTAATTCTGTAACAGGCATGCCCATCATCATCTTGGATGCAATCTCTAATGCTTTCTCATATGTAAAAGAAATCATAACCTGACCTCTCATTTCTCCAGTTACACCAATCATAATCAAAACAGAATCCTGTTCAAATTCACTATTCTTTACATATGGTTTTCCTATTTTCATGTCGACCTGACATGTATCACGCATAATAGACGTGGCTGCCATCAAAAACGGATTGATGCATTCTACATTTAATTCAGCCATACCGTACCTCCCGAATCTTCTTATTTGTTTATTATAACACCTGATTTACCATTAGGGAATGATTTCATTGAAAAATTTGTCAAATCTCCTGCGAAAACTTTTCCAGCTCATCCGGTTGCGGAATATCCAGATACCGGATTTCTTCCTGATTCCTAATAATTTTCTGATTTCCTTCTACCATTCTTCCTATTACCGCTGCATGTAACCCCATCTGCTTCATCTCTTCTACAATAGCACTTCCATGCTCCACAACCACTAGGACTGCCCCTACCGATTCTAGTTCATATGGATTCACATCAAAGATTTCACACAACTCAATAATTTCCTGACGCACTGGAATTGCTCTAAAATCTACATCAAATCCCATTCCTGCATATTCTGATAAATTCCAAAGAGCCGCATATATTCCGCCCTGCGATATTGCATGTACATGTACAGCACCTTCTTTGTAAGCTTTTTCGGCTGCTTCTATACCAAGCAGTTCTCTTTCTTCACCGACTGCCCGATCAATAACATCCTGACTGTATCGTTGAAGGATTTCTTCCTGCTTTAACTCTACAATCCGCCGGATTCCACTAACTCCAATATCCCCCACAGCAACTAGTTCATATCCAGCTTTCACTTTTTCTCTCTTGCTTCTATCACTAGAAAATCCTACTCCAGTTACTTGAATCAATGATTTTATTGAAGCCGGAACAATCTGTGTATGTCCTCCAGAAATAGGTACTCCCAGTTTCTCACACTGGCGTTCTAATTCTGATACAACCAACTTCAATTCTGCTTCTTCTGTTGTCTCGCCAAGAAAAATGCCACATTGAACTGATGCCAGTTGACCTCCCTTTGCTGCAATATGGTTTGCAGCCGCATAGACAGGCCATCTTCCTGATGCACTTGACAGAATTACTTCCTTGGCATTCTCGCAATTCAGAATTGCACATTCTGAACCTGCTCCTGGTTTCTCCTCAAGAAAATCTCCTCTTTTTTTAATCCTCTTGAATATAGATCGTTTCAACACCGTATTCGATAGCTTTCCTGCCTTCATTAATATGACCTCTCACTTGTACAATTCGATTTCATCGTTTATAATATATATCACTTACAGCAATGATGCGACTACCATAGGAACCACCATTGCCAGCACTAATATGATAATAATTACTGCTGAGAATATTTGTTTTGTTTTTTTCTTTTTAAAATTAATCATTACAATCTCCATTTCCTGCTGTTGCTAATAAAACAGCATCACACTGCTTAACACGAGGTTATTTATGCGATTTTTATTTCCGTTTATATTAATTATATTACTATTATTTCGCCTGAAGCTCAAAAAAGGTGACCGTTCCATGCATGACCGTGACCGCATGTTCTGGGAACGGGAAAGTGAGGCGAATTCCGTCCGGAAACAAGACATCGAACATTTACATTATATAACAATTCCTGAAAATCTGCCACATATTGAAACAAATCATCTCGAAATACAAAAACTGCTTCATCAGCTTGAAGTCATGCGTCCCATGAAAATATTGAATCTCACTGGCATGAGCAACACAGACATTAAGATGGAATATGGTCCTGCAAATCTTCCTTTCTTAAGCGAATGTGACGACCGCTTTACAGAACTTGCCAGAACCATTGCTTCCCTTGGACACCTTCTCATGGAAGAAGGATTTATCTCTCAAGCAATGTATTATCTGGAGTTTGGTATTTCCTGCAACACCGATATTATTTCCAATTATGTTGATTTAGCAACACTTTATCATCAATCTGGCAAAGATGAAAAAATCTCTGCACTGACTTCTCAGGCAGAAGCACTTCCTTCTCTTTCCAAAGATGTTATCTTACAAAAACTGCAGGCAATATAATGCCTGCTTTTATGTATTCTTCCCGTATTGAGAAATTATCTGATCTATCTTTCTTGATGCATCACTTTTCGTCATAGACTCAAGCTCTTCCTCGAGTTCTAATTGATTATGGGCAAGAAGCGCCAGCAAGTATCTTTTCTGCGCCGCTGTAATTGGTGCATCCTTCTTCACCGCGTAAATCAATTCCATCGGCTGATCAAATCCGGAATCCTCCGGCTTTACCTCATACATTTTCTGAAAAAGTGCACTTGCACTAAGTGCATCATCTAATGCTCGATGCGAATGTCCTGGATCAATCTGATAATATGCACATAAATAGTCCAGATTTTTATGCTCCGTCTCTGGAACTACTCGTCTGGCAATCTTTAAGGTATCAATTCCCTTCCCCTGTATGGTCAATCCTGCATTCACAGCCGCCTTCTTCAGAAAGCTATAATCAAAGATAATATTATGACCAAGAATCGGTGTATCCCCTATAAATTCTAGTATTTCAGCAATCACCTCTGATATCACCGGCTTCCCTTTTAACATATCATTCGTTATCCCGGTTAATTCGGTAATCCGTTCTGCAAGCACGACACCCGGATCAATCAAGCGGTCATAGCTCTTCACAACATTACCATTCTCAATTCTTGCCATACCGATTTCAATAATTCGGTCTCTTGCTGGATTCAATCCGGTAGTCTCCAAATCCAAAGCGATGTAATTATCTATCATAGTATTTCTCATTCTCCTATTCTGCATTTATGAGCTGTTATGTCAAAAAATCCTCGTGAAACATGATGCTGCAGGTTTCGTAAGTCGCGTTCTATTTTTATGACTTAGGAGATAGCTTGTAAATGTTTAGAACCATGTAGAAATACACCGGACTATCACGCACTTTTGCCATGGGATTCCATAAAAATAAGCGGGTGATGGGAATCGAACCCACGTATCTAGCTTGGAAGGCTAGTGTTCTACCATTGAACTACACCCGCGTAAAGTGCCTTGAACCGGAATCGAACCAGTGACACGAGGATTTTCAGTCCTCTGCTCTACCGACTGAGCTATCAAGGCATATTGACTTGTAAAATGCTTTGTAATTTTATCACATCATTCTGATCTCGTCAATACTAAAACATTCTGAGCATGCAGATTTTCAAGCCTCTTCTGGATGCTCTCTTATATACTTCTCATAAAGATCTGGACGAATTCTCTTCGTCCGCTCCAAAGACTGTTCATGCCGCCACTCGTCGACCTTTCCATGATTTCCTGAAAGAAGTACATCTGGAACGGTCTTCCCTCTGAAGTCATATGGACGTGAATACTGTGGATATTCTAACAATCCGTCGGAGAAGCTCTCCGTCTCTGCTGACTCTGCATTATTCAACACCCCTGGAACCAATCTTGAGATGGTGTCAATCATGACC
>JAQUVV010000107.1 GCA_028693195.1 Lachnospira sp. | reverse complement strand
TAAAACCATGAAGGACAGTTAAAGGGCGATTAAAACCCTTTCAACTGTCCTTTTTTAATTCGTTCAATAAAGTAGTTTTTGCATTTTATACGAAAAAATTTTGCAATTTGTGCGCAAAGCTACAACCTGTGTGAAAAAAATTCATGTGAAAAAGAGATAGAAACAGGAGCACTAAATATGCTGGGAGTGAATATTACCAGTTTTACTGTGGGAGATTTAAGCTTCTGGACAGATCAGCCCAATAATCGTCTTCGCGCAAAGAATTCGGAACTTGCCAGGTTTGATGATAATGCAGATGTTCCGCAGGCTGTGTTTGCAGATGAATCGATTCATGGATGCATCTATTTTCAGGGAAGCGAAGGTAGAAATGGTCAGGGAATCTATTATATGAATCTGTTGGAAGGGGATATGGTAACCTGTTATGTCCGCTTTGACAGGGCAGATGATGACCTGGTGTTCTGGCTGGATGGGATAGAAGAGGCACGATTCCCAGTGAGTATGCAGGGGGGAGTCATAACATTTACTGCAAGGGAAAATGGACGTTACGCATTCACCAATGGGAATGCCGCAGGGAAGCTGAAGATATACCGGATTATGAGAGAACATGCCAGTTGGGAAACTGTCAAGGGAATGTGCAAGGTGTTGAATCAGAAAGAAATAATGAAAAATTCGTCAGAGGATACATGCTCACAAACAGGAAAATTAGTATATGTGAATCAGAAGAACCATAAGGAATATCCAGTAATCTGGGAGCAGGAAATTCGAGGAAAACAGAACAATGAAAATACGGATGCCGGTCTAATACAGAAAGAAGGGAGAACCTATAAGGTGACAATTCCAGTTCATGAAGCGGGTGACACATATGAGTTGGAATTAAGGGATGCAGAATTCTATGTGATTGCTTCGGAGACAAGCGTGCGGATATCTCAGTGCGATTCTAAAGAGAAAGTTCAGGAACTGCATGAGGAAGCAGAGAACCAGAGAGACCAGAACGTCACCATTCAGGAAGTGAACGTGCAGAAGGTTTCAGGGGAGCTGGTCGGCGTTGATGTTGATGCAATATCGGAAAATGCATGGACACAGGTTCAACTTCTGCTAAACCCTAAGTTGGAAAGCAGATATATACCTAAGGTGCGCGTGGAACGAATGCAGAAGAATGCGAAGACCAAGATGGCTTGGTGGACATATCTGGAACAGGGGATGCAGTATCAGATAACAGTTCGTGGCTTGAATGATTATGAATGTATGACGAGTGAAATTGGCAAGGAAGCGGAAGGAAAATGTAATTATAGATGGAATACTGCCGATGATAATGATACAAGTTCTGATATCTGTTTCAGGGAGAAAGAAAAATATAGAGTGCATTTGGAACTATGTGGACTTACAGAGGAAGAGAAAGCTGGAGCAAAGGTTACATTTACCAATATGAATGAGAATATGACATATACATTTTCATTAGAAGAGGATATGATGCTGCGAAATGGAATTTATCGGGTGGCAGTACAACTGGAGAGTCAGAAGATACAGCAGTCAGATGAGTTATTGGAATGGGAGTCATCCGAAGGAAAAAAGAATTACAAGGAGCAGGCGTTAACGTCTTATCTACAGGTTGAAGATAAAAATGTGGAAAAGAAGATTTATTTTTATGAAAATGTGGATAATGAGACGGGACAGAGGAAGCATGAATACAGACCAGTTCTTCTTGTGGGAGAATTGGAAGAATTTCGTACAATCGGTGCGGCAGTGCAGTATGCGGAACGTATGAAACGCAGGCAGGGACAGGCAGTGGTGATTGAAATTGAACCGGGTAATTATGAGGAAATGCTTACGATTGCGGGAGATGAAATTACGCTGCGCAATGCGGCGGTGCAACCGTCGATTGAATTAAAAGATGCAGGCGTGAATATTGCGGAAAATGCAGTACGAATCACTTCTTATTATGGACATGGATGCAGGTATTTTTGTCAGGGACCAGATGGGAAGTATGATACAGAAGTCTTGCGGGTGAATAAGGAGAATGGCTGGATCAGCAAAGAAATCGCTGGGGATATATCAAAGGTCAATACCTATTGGAATGCTACGGTTGTCGTTACTGGAAGAGATTTCTGTGCGGAAGGAATCATATTCGAGAATTCTTTTAATCAATATATCTCTGCAAAGGAATCGAAGGATGTTGTAGAGCTGCTTTCTGACAACAGAGGAGGCTTGCGCCCGACAGAGGTAGGAGACACTCGTGTACAGTCTTATTCTTATCTCGAGCGTGCGGCAGCAGTGGCATTGGTGCATTCAGCAGAAAATGTAGTGATGAAAAATTGCCGATTTGTTGGGAGGCAGGACGTACTATATGGAGATAGAGGTGTCTATGCTAGATTTGAACGATGCAAAATCATGGGAAGTATTGACTACATCTTTGGCGGCATGAAAGCGAGATTTCATCAGTGCGAATTGATTCTTAATGCGTCTGATGACCAGCAGGATATTGCATATATTACAGCACCACAGACGGCAGCAGGAGAAGATGGATTTCTGATGGAAGAATGCTATATTCGTTCTGCGGTTCCAGAAGTAGAGAATGCATCAAAGAGGATGTTCAATCCGGGATATTTTGGAAGACCATGGTCTCTTGGAACTGCCCAGGCAGTATTCTCAGACACGATGATAGGATGGACAGATGTTCTGGGGGAGAAGTCATCTGTTATCGCACCAGCTGGCTGGGATTCATCATTGTCTGGGGAGAGTGAGCGATGTGGTGAAAACCATTCAATTGAAGAATTGACGGGAAAAGAGCCCGATTATAAGATACGTGCACCATGGGCAAGGGGGAGAATGATTTAAAAGAGAAAAGGTTACTGTTCACACCGTTCACAGCAACACGCCTCGCGGAATAGTATGTATGTGAACAGTAACGAAATCTTTTATTCTGCTGAACAAATTGTATAAAACACCTTGACTGAATACACATAATGCGTATATAATAAAAGCGGAAATATAGCAATTATCTATTATCACATAAGTCCTATATGTGAATCTAAGCAACATCCTAATCCTTGAAGGTGGCGAAAGCCACAGAGCGGTAATCTCAAGGGATTCAAGCAACAGAACAACAGAAAACAGAGCAAGAACAACAAAATAAGAGAAAGAGCCGGAAAATGCTTGAAGTGTTATGGGGATTCTAATATAATGAAGCTACGAAGAACACAGAAGACATTTTCAGGTAAAGAGGGAAATGTCTATGGAAAATGAACAAAACACAAGAGTGGTAGAGAAAACAAGAAAATTAGAAGAGCTTAATCTGATTGACAACTTTTTATTTACAGAGGCAGCAGGCTATGGAGAAGAAGGACGTAAGCTATGTCAGATCATACTGGAAACAATTCTGGGACGACCATTACCCTATCTGAAGGTAGAGGTGCAGAAGGTAATTTCTGGAGTTGATACGAATATGCACGGCATTCGCCTGGATGTTTATCTTGAGGATCAGGAGATGAATAAAGAAGGTCATCCGCAGGAAAGTGTCTATGATATCGAGATGGAGAATAAGGAATTTCATCCGAAGCGTGCAAGATATTATCATTCCCTTACGGATAGAAAGCTGCTGAATGCAGGAGCGGATTATAAGACACTGGGGAATGTGATTGTCTTAATCATTATGCCGAAAGATCCCTTTGGTAAAGGTCGGATGAAATACACAATCAAGCGAAAGGTTCTGGAAGATCCATCAATAGAGTATGAAGATGGGGACACAACCTATTATTTCTTCACAAAAGGGACAATCCATGAGGAACCACAGGAAGTGGTCGAGATGCTTCGTTACATTGAAGACAGCAGGGAAGAGAATGTGAATAATCCTAAGATCGCAGAAATCCATCATATTGTTCATAAGGTTAAGCAGGACAAGGAAGTAGGTGTTGCATATATGAAGTGGGCAGATTTTGTTAGAGAAACAGAAGAAGATGCACGAGAAGCTGGAATGAAAGCAGGGCTGGAAGAAGGCAAGAAAGCTGGAATGAAAGCTGGAAAAGAAGCAGAGAAGAGGAATGTTGTAACAAACATGTTGCTGGACGGCAGAGCACATGAGGAGATTGTAAAATATACGAATGTCACAGAGGAATTCATCAAAGAAGTAGAAGAAGCAATGGTTCAAAATGTGTAAAATCATAGGCAGCTGCCACATATGAGGAAACTTGTATGTGGCAGCTGTTTTTTTTCACTTTTATATGTCGAAAATATGAACATAATAAATCAATAACTTGCAGAATGTACAAAATACACAATAAAAATGTGAAAAAACTGTGGAAAGGACGACAAAATATACAGCGAATTGTATTGACATAGGAGTGCTTTACTAGATATAATGACAGTGGTTCGTGGAAATGTTTAACAAAAAATTAACAAAACGTTTACAAAATGTTATGGGGAATGGATAAACATCTGCACGAATAATAAATTTGGGAGGTTTATATGAAAAAAGGGAAAGGCAAAAAGATACTGGCCATATTAATGGCGGCGCTCATGGTCGTTGGTATTATGCCAATGGATTGGGCAGCGAAGAGCGTTAGTGCGGCAGGCACAACAACATACACTTTTGATGCAACAACATTAACGGTAGGTGCGGATAAAGACGCATTAACAGGAAAAGTTGCAAATGGTTATGTGACAGTGTTTGGTACAGTTATTAAAAGGAATGCTTCAGACAACAAGTCTGTTGCATCAACAGATATTGGAAAAGATGCAACAGGTGGTTATGAATTCACTGTGACCGGAACAGCAACAGCTAAGATTGTGATTAGTAGTACGGGAAGTAACAATACATCAGCATTTTCATTAGTGAATGCAGAAGGTACGGCAATGGTGGATTCCAATGGAGATACAACCGTATTAGCAACAGGTTCAGCCAGCGCGAAGAAGACGGTGACATATGAATTGACAGCAGGAACATATAAGATGACATCAACAGCTGACTGGGAGTACGAACCTACAAAGATGAGAGATACTAGAGTGTACTCCTTTGAAATTACTGAAACATCAAGTGGAACAAGACCACCTAGAGCTGATTGGAGTACAGTTGCAAATCCTACAATTGGAACTGTTTCAGCTGAAAAGGGAAAAGTTACAGTGCCATATACAATGGTAACAGGTTATGATGGCGCAGATAAAGTTGTGATTTCAATGATTAAGGATGGTAAAGTAGTAGATTCAGAAGAAATTACAGGAACAAAAAATGGAGGAGAAGTAGAATTTACTCCAGCATCAAGTGGAGATTATTCATTTACAATTGTAGCTTCCAGAGAAGGAGAAGCAGATAAAACAGGTGAGATAGGTACGTTAACAGGATTTGAACTTCCATTGGAGAAACCTTCATTCCAGAGTGCAACAAGTGCTGGCGGTGGAAAAGTTAATCTTGTTTGGAATTCAGTAACAGAAGCAACAAGCTATGAGGTTTCTTATAGTACAGATGGAACAACATATTCAACACCTGTTTCTGTTGAAGGAACAGCATATGCAGTTTCAGGATTAACAGTAGGAACAACATATACATTTAAGGTTGTAGCAGTTAGAAAAGCACCAGCAGCAACAGAAGAGGCAACAATCGAAGCAACTGCAACAGCAGATGCACAGCAGGTATGGTCATTCTCAGCATTTGGAGATGGGGCATCATCAGACAGTGCTAAGAATGGTTATTCGGGTAGTGCAAATGATGGTAAAGTTTCAGTATGGGGCTGGGCAGGAAAAATTGTGCCAGCAACAGTAGATGGTCTGTCATTCTACTATACAGCAGTTCCATCATCACAGAACTTTACTTTATCAGCAAATGTAACTGTTGATAAGTGGACATTAAGTAATGGTCAGGAAGGCTTTGGTCTGATGGCATGTGATAGAATTGGAAAGAACGGAGTATCTGATTCTAAGTTCTTTAATAATTCATACATGAACTCAGTGACAAAGGTAGAATATTATGCGGATGCAGAGGGAAATGTAACAGATGACACGACTGCATCAAAAATATCAATGAAAGTTGGTATTGGTTCTCAGGAAAAGAAGGGTGTTACACCAGAAAATCTAGAACGACTTGAGGCAAAGGATACAGAGACAATTAATAATGAGTTTTCAACAAAAATCGTACCACTTGATACACGTTGTGCATCATTAGGAACAGGAACATATAACATGGCAGCAAATGCAACAAAGGAAGTTTCAGGAACAATTGAGAATCCAGTTGCAACATACAAGATGACAATTCAGAAGAATAATACTGGTTATTTTGTAAGCTATACAGACGAAGCAGGTAATACAACTACTAAGAAGTATTATGATACAAAGGCACTTGAGCAGTTAGATCCAGAGAATGTATATGTTGGATTCTATGCATCAAGAAATGCACAGATTACAGTTACAGATATTAATTTCACATCAGTTGCACCTGAGGATGATGCACCAGCAGAAGAGCAGCCGGTTACAGAGGTGACGCCTTCATATACAGTAACATCGGGAACTGTAGCAAATAGCACATCATACAAGCTTACATATATTTCTAATGCAGACGGACATGTAGTAGTTACAGACAAGGCAGGAAATGTAGTAGCGGATCAGGATGTTACAGCAAATAAAAAGGTGACATTTGATACAACTTTGGAATTAGGAAAGAATAAATTTACAGTAACAGCAACACCAGCAGAAGGATATAGACCAAGTGAATTTGAAAAATTATCATCTTATGATGCAGTTACATTTGAACATACTGTAACATATGATAATTTTAATGGAGATGTTATCTATGTTGGTACAGAAGGAACATCTAGTGGTAAGGGTACAAAAGAAAATCCAGTAGATGTATATACAGCAGTGAAGTACGCAAAGCCGGGACAGTATATTGTGGTTTTAAGCGGTACATACAATCTTGATTCAACGGTGAAGATTGAAAGAGGTGTGGATGGCACAGCAGAGGCTCCAATCAGAATGATTGCAGAGGCAGAGTTTGCAAAGAATCCACAGGCTATTGCAATGGCATCAGATGGAACAATTATACAGCATGAAAGTTTCTCATCAGATCCTTCTGTATTTGATTTTGGCAGAAATTGCGAGGGTATGGTTATTGCAGGTAATTACTGGTATATTCAGGGATTAGAAGTTACCAATTCTGCAAATGGTAAGGACGGTGTTCGTCTTTCAGGAAGTAACGTAACATTAGATGGATTACGTACATATCATAATGGTAATACAGGTATTCAGATTAGTAGATACGTATCTACTGATTTATGGGAGGATTGGCCAGCGAACAACTTAGTATTGAATTGTACATCATATGGTAATGCAGATGAAGGATACGAAGATGCAGATGGTTTCGCAGCGAAGTTAACAATTGGTAATGGAAATGTATTCGACGGATGTGTTGCTTATAACAATGCTGATGATGGCTGGGATTTATTTGCAAAAGCTGAAACTGGAAAGATTGGTTCTGTGACAATTCAGAACTGTGTTGCTTATGCCAATGGATATCTTGAAGATGGAACAAATGCAGGTAATGGTAATGGATTTAAGATGGGTGGTTCAAGCCTTTCAGGATACCATAAACTTATTGATTCAGTATCTTTTGATAATAAGGCAAAGGGTATTGATTCAAACAGCTGTCCTGATATTCAGGTAACGAACTGTACAACATTTAATAATGGAAGTTATAATGTTGCATTCTATACAAATGATGCAAAGAACACAGATTTCATGGCAACAGGAGTTCTTTCATACAGAACACAGTTTACAGATGTAGAAGAGCAGTTTAAGTTGTTGGGAACACAGGAGACATCTAAGGTATACAATGATACAAACTACTTCTGGAATTATGTACCGAAGGCAAAGGCTGTAGGTGATGCCTATAACAGTGCAGTAGAAGTTGATGCAACATGGTTTGCGACAGAGAATTTCTCAACAGGTATGGATTATACAACACATACATATGCAGCAAGCCCAATCGCAAGAAATGCCAACGGAACAATTGACATGAAGAATGTATTAGTATTATCAAGCACAGCTAAGGCTGGTGCAGTCGTTAAGGGACAGGCATCTGCATTGTTTACATTAGAAGGTTTAAGTATGACAAGTGGACTGATTGCACCTAAGACAGGTGATTCTACAACAGCTCTTCCATTCGTAATCATGATGATTTTGAGTGCAGCAATGGTAGCAGGTGTTTACTTCTATGATAAGAAGAGAAAGATGCTTATTAGACGCTAATTCGTAGGTGGATTTAGTGTAGAAGCAATCATAATAGTTAAATAGTGATTTCAAAACGCCCGCCAGAGTGGTAATGCTCTGGCGGGCGTTTTTGAAGTGATTATTACGTAAACGCGCCGCACGAAAGAGCTTACATGCAAAATCTTTGTTACTATACAATAATGAGGCTAATCTGATAGTATTCGAAAATAAAAGAACAGCCGTATACGTAACGGATATTCTTCAAATAATTCAATTCATGTAAAGATACCAATTTATCAGTGCTTTATGTCAAAAGATATGTAGCTTTTAGTAAAAGATTTCATATATAATTAACAATACAGTGCATGAGGGTGCATTGAAAAATAAACAGAATGCATAAAGAAA
>JAQUVV010000106.1 GCA_028693195.1 Lachnospira sp. | reverse complement strand
GTCTGCGTTTCGATATGCACAGTCCGAAAATGTATAAAACAGCTTAATCCATTGTTGCCTGAAATATGGAAGAACCCAGCCCGCACGCAAAAGCTCTTCTTCTCTCTCTCTTGTATAAATTCCATGTTCTGTTACAATAAAAGGCTTATGCTTTTTCCAGCTTGCCATACTTCCCAGCAAGCCGCTATATCCGGTAGCTGTCGAGTGATAGATCTCCGCCTCTGGAATATCCTGTGTTAAAAGGTAAAGCTCTGGAAGAAGCATTGAGCGAATCGTATGAAAATATTCAGCAAAGGACACGTGTGGAAATTTTTTCTCACAAGTATCAATAAGCATGTCTAGAAAAATTGGGCTCATCAGCATTGATACCGGATTAACTCTTTCATCCTGAAAAAGTTCAAACAATGGATTCCAATCCAACGGCTCGCAAGCGAACAGTTTTCCCATAGAATTCATCTGTTCTTCTGTTAATTTCAGATGTCTGCTCTGCTTCCTGTTCAACTTCAGTCTCAGTGCGTCATCAAGAAACACTTCATGAACCTCCACAACATTTTTCGGAAGCTCATATTTGAACTTTCCCTGATCTTCTGCTTTAGCTGCAATGCACCATAAAACAAATTCCACCTCGGGCATCGCCTGAATATATTGGTGTGTCCAACTGGAAACACCTCCTACTACATAGGGATAGCATCCCTCTAAAATCATACAAACTCTCATGTCAATCTCCATTCCATAACAAGATTTTTCGCACCTGTATATGATTTCCTTACTCTCCAAATATCACACAGAGTTCACTCGCCGTTGCATGAACAATATACTGTTCTGCATTAATCTGTTCCAAAGTACAGCCTTTTGTTCCTACAATTTCTTTTCCATTGTTTCTCAGCATAAAATAAGCTTCATCAGAAAATCCGCCCAGCTTAACATTTAACGTATTACCATCCATACGACGTTCCATAGAAATATAATCATACTGCTGTACTGCAAGCCCCATTCCACTTCCTGTTAAATTACGAATATTGGGAGCTGATGAATATACCCAGTCCAAATACTTCTCAAATTCACCGCTAAGCGTCTTCCATCCCAGCTCAGCACCTCTATCTACATCTAATGCATCATCTGGATGCATAAAATGTGACTGCACATAATGGAAGTTCAACTCTCCTAATTCTGTGATCTTCTGGTAGTCGTCAATGGTGCTTCCCGATGTGATTCTTGGTGTATCAATAATCCCATTCGCCTCCACTTCAAATTCCTGTAGATATTCCGGTGCATCTTCTGACGGCAGATAGATACTTGCAAGAATTCGAATTTCTGGACAAGCTTGAAGCAGCGCTTCTTTCCCATCTTGCGCCATAATATTCGACGGTGGAACATATACCTGCATCACGGATTGAGGAAAAAGATTTTCGGCAAACTGTGACAATTCTGAGCACGCCTGCTGAATATCCTGTGCAGATGCCCACAGCTTATAATCACCAAACTGCATGTCATCATCTGTTCCCTTCACACACAATGGCATATGGTTATATCCATGGAAGCCCAGTTCTCCACCGCTGTTCAACAGCATATTTCCATAGGTCACAAACTGCGTCGTTAATTTATTTCTTTCAAATGGTGCCTCAACTGTATCTGAATATACTTCAATAATCATTCCTGTATGCTTAATTCCATATTTCTTCTCCCATTCCAGCACTGTCGGCCACCATACTGTTGAATAAAATGCAGCAATATCAATGCCATAATCTCTTTCGATATATGCCCCATCCCCACCTGGTACAGGGGATGGGAAATCATCCAGATAGAATGCTGAACCGTTAATAATTGGATAGATGCATGCATCTTTCAGTAAACTGTATGCTGTGGCAAAAAAACCTCTCTGTGCTCTTGCAATTGTACTATAATTCATCATCACAACTGAGCCATTTCCGCTTTCATTCTTCCAAAGTAATGGATACTCTCCATTTTCTGAAGAGATATAACGCTGTGTACTTTCTGATAATTCCACATCCAATGTCACTTCAATCTTTTCCGCATCCTCTCCATCAAAATAGAATACGTCTCCTGCTTTCGCTCCAATCATACATTCCCGATCAAACCTGACTCCCGAGATTCCAACATAACTTCCTCTAAAGCCTTCGATTCCCAACTCCTTGGAAACCCCTTGAAATGCTTCATTCAAATAAGGTGTTTCTGTAACCAGAATAGATCCTCCTGCATGAACCCACTCCATAATATCTGGTAAATCCTCGTCGATAGATGTCCAATCCTGAAATGCAAAAACTAGTGTCTGATATTGATTCAATTCTTCTACAAACGTCGTATCCTCTACACTATATTTTGCAAAAGGAATCTTCATTCCCTCAAGAACCGTTTCTACTTCCTGACCATATTCATCTCCTTCGGTTTCCGAAAAGAGGAACATGCACTCTTTCTCTGGGTTAACATCCTCTGTATAGACTTTATTTAAATCAATCGTAGTACTTTTGCTTGGATTATACTTCACCCCATATCGTTCAAAAAGTACAACTGCTCCACATAGTACCAATGCAAAAATCGGAATCAGCACCTTTAGCCTGCTCGTTTTCATTGTATTACTCCTTATGACTCCAGAATGTAAACCATTTCATTCCCTTGCTTGACAAATATATCTTTTTGTCATCCACTTCTTTTAAAGTATCTCGAATCCGCTTACCATCCGAAATCGTCCAATAATATTTCACTTTCAAAAAATATACCCGCTCATCATCTGTCCACTTCTGACTAATCAGCTCTAATTCCGCTTCAACTTGATCATATACCTTCATATTAATCTGATTTTCTATGCGATCCTTCCATATATGAAATTTACTGTCATCTAATTCTATCAAATCTTTCAACACTGCTTCTAGCTGTTTTCTATAGACTGCCAGAATATTTCCTGTAATCAGTCCACTATTAATATATCCTTTTAGCTCTCTCCTATAATGATTCAATACTTTTTCATCCTTGGGATTATCCAGCACTTCTTTTCCCAATTCTTCAATCTTTTTCTCATAGCTTCCCTGAATCTCCGCCATTGTTGTGATTGCATAGTGCGTAATTTCAGTATCATTCCCCATCCTTGCTTTCTGGAGCAATTCAATATGATTTTCCGGCGACTTATTCAATATGTCCATAAGCAGCTTTCTTTTCACATCCGACTCATTAAAGGCCATTGCTTCTTCGAATGGAACCGCTGTAATATCGCTCTCTTCATCTACATGAAGTGGTTGATATTTTATATCCTCTATGTGTAAACAATCAACATCAACGTCCTTCAAGGAAACATTTCTTTTACGCTCCATCCCCCAATTCATGAACCATAACATATATCCAAACACCGGAACAAATACCAGTGCCGGAATCATATATCGAAAATCATATTCTCTTAAGTTGTATATCAGAATTACACTTGCTGCACATATCACCACATGAGCCAATATCAACACCGCTATCATCTTCTCTATCCTTTCACAACTTCGCTCCGAATCTGGTTTTTATCCAGTCTATCCTTTACCAGCTTAATTCCCGTTTCATCCGCCTGGCTCAGCAACAGATAAACATTTCCGTCCTCTCTTAAACCAATCACATCATTACTCCTAACCAGCTGTGCAATTAGCATCCCAAGCTCCTGTATGGTCTTTCCATTCCCTGAGACTTTGAATAACGTATATTCCATATATTCCTTCTGTCTCATCTGCTCCTTAATCTCTAATATCTCTTCGAATTTATCAACCTTGAGAATCATAGTTCCGTCTACATAGCTTTGTTCCAAAACATCAATATCCATTGCTCTGATAAGCGAATCCTTTACCAGATTGGAGACAATCATAAATTTGTTGGCATACTCTGTATTCATCTGTTCCTCTGACGCATTCATCAGAAAAATCAGTGCAACAATCTCTTCATTCTTTACAACTGCTGTGGCATACGCTGGGTAATGTTCCAGACAATCCACATTGACAAACATTTTACCATTCTTTACAACATCCATCATTTCCGAATATTCCGAAAGATTAATAGACTTGCTCATTTCATTATTAATGCTTTTAGAGCATACATGCAATCTGGCAAAGCTACTATTGGCAGATGTTGAAAATATTGCAACCGTACCGTTATCCAAGGTTTCCTCCAAGACATTGACCGCTTTATACACAACTTCCTCCGTCAAAGAGCTGTCTAATTCCTTAACAGCAGAATACAGTTTTCCCCAACTGTCCTTGTAACCAATAATCTGATTATTGTAGGCTTCTTTATTTCTCAGAACCCGTCCATATAATTCACTTAGGAACTTATACTTTTCTTCTAAAATATTGTGTTCTTCCTTTGAGAATATCATCTGATTCTCATGCTTATCCTTTGCATAACCTGTAATTGTGCCAAGAAGAAAATAGCACGCAAATGGAAGCCAGTTCTGCACATTATAAAACAGAATCTGCCACGGCACTGTTCCACTCTTCTCTAATATAAATCCTACACTCGACAGAATTGCTGCAATAATTCCTGCATGCATACCATTCACCATTCCCATAACAATGACATACACGAACTTGTAATCTATAAAATTCAGAAGGATGTTGTTTTTCGTCCAGTGTTCAATACACATTACTACAGCAAATGTAATAATCAATTCCAGTATAATTCTTAAGTTCTCTTTAAACGCATTATACTTCAGTCTTCTTGCTTTCTTGTATTTCAGTTTCTTACTGATTAGTTCTCTCTGCTCCACAAGAACATCAATATCATCCAGCACCTTATGCTGTGGCATCCATCCATACTCCCGCTTTGCTCTTTCATCACGGTTATAAATTGGCATGCATTTTACATGATTCGCATATACTATCTCTTTCTGTCTGGTGTTTTGTGCAATCCGCTCTACCACCTGTTGAAAAGTAATCCTGTTATCACCAGAAATATGCATCTCCATAAAGGAATCATCCGCTGGATGATCAATCATTCTTGCCAGTAATTCCCCCAGATCTGTTTCATAAATAAAGTCTGTTTCTGCAGCTGCTGCACCCAGGACATTCAGCTTTTTATGATCTACCGCACTGCGAATCCATCTATTGAGCTGGTTGTCAGCTTTTCCCCCTCCATATATATATGGCACATAAAGAAGTGTAAAATTAATGCCACAACTTCCAGCCGTCTCAAGACACAGTTTTCTACATGCATCCATTACAATTTTCCTACTGCCTGCATCCACATGAGGGTTATCATTTATCAGGTCATTGGAACAGATATAAATAAAGTTTTCTACTCGATGAACCCTGCTCTGATATATAATATTCTCTATCTTTTCCAGTTCATCAAACACCTTCAATGTTCCATCTAGGCCATGTGATAAAAACACTACTGTTTTGAACTCATAGGTTCCAAAAATCTGACTCATGATATTATCATCACGATCCTCATTCAGAAAGCATGCATCAATATGATTATCCTTGATTTTCCCTTTTAGATTCTCATCATACAGAACACATCTATTGTGATTATCCATACAATGAAACAGTTGGTCTGAAAGTAATGTAAGATTCCCAGTATATAAAATATCCATCTTTATTCTCCCCAAAACTCATTTGCTATATAAATGCACCTAGTAACATATTATCTCATAGAATCATTTTCTAATCAAAACATATCTAGTGAGCACGTGCTCAATTATAGCATTGTCATTATAAATAATCAAATTGTAATGCATTTCCCCAAGAATAGTTTCCTTTACATTACAACTATTTCTTTTTATTGGAATTGGTATTGTATCTTGCATAGTTTTAATAGCTATCGGTTTTAGAGACAACTTATACAAAATAGAACTCCTATTTCTAGGAGTTCTATTGAACGTGTTCTCTTATTTCTTAGTAAAGCTTTGCACCTGCTGGAATATGGTTATCAACCATAAGAAGGTGAAGCTCTTCATCTTCTGAATCCTTAAGGTTATTAACTGCTGAAAGTAACATACCACAAGATTCAATACCCATCATAGCTCTTGGTGGAAGGTTTGTAATTGCTACAAGTGTCTTACCAACAAGTTCTTCTGGTTCGTAGAATGCGTGAATTCCACTAAGGATTGTTCTATCTGTACCAGTTCCATCATCTAATGTGAACTGTAATAACTTCTTGCTCTTTGGAACAGCTACACATTCCTTAACCTTAACGGCACGGAAATCTGACTTTGAGAATGTTTCAAAATCAACATTTTCTTCAAATAATGGCTCAATCTTTACATTAGAGAAATCAATCTTCTCTTCCACTGCTGGAGCTTCCTGAGCAGAAGCCTCTGTAGCTGATGAAGCTGATTTCTTCGCTTCGGAACCGCCAAGAGTCTTCATGGTTGGGAGCTTTTTTGATTGCTAAGCTAACTCTTGTATATCCTTGTAAACCGTTGGAAAATGGGCTTTCCCGGATTCTATATACTTTGATACTCTTGGACGTTTTTTTGACTTTTGTGCGTCCAAAAGATGTCATTCGCCTTAAAATACGTCTTTTTATTTTATGCATGTACTGCTGTGTCAAACACAACAATACTTAGCAAGTATAACATATTTGCCACAGTATGAATAGGTATATTTTTCAATCTTCAAAGAGTTCAATCACAGGACTCTTTTCTAAAAAATATCCATATTTTTTGATAATTTCTCAATTACTGATTTGGTAACATCTGGGTTTGCTTCTGCATATATGTTCATGGTAGTCGATACATCAGCATGTCCCATTACCTCTTGAATTACTTTGATGTTGGTTTCATTCTCGCAAAATCTTGATGCAAACGTATGTCTGAAGATATGGCAGGAGAATCTCGGAATCATTACAGGTTCTCTCTTCTCCTTCTTAGCAGTCAGCTCTGTTTCTGAATTATGTGTATCCACAATTCTTTTGATTGCCCGGTTTACTGCTGCTGGGTTATGTGGCATTCCAAATCGGTTAGTAAATACAAAATTGGTCATTCCATCCACATTTTCAACACAAAAGCCTTCCTGCGTCTGTCTCTCATATTCTTCCTGAAGCACATCATATACCTGCTGCATCATAGGTATTCTACGATTACCAGCTTACGTCTTTGGCAAAGATACTCTAAACTCACATTTATATGAATCATCCGCTCTCTGGTAATAGGTTAAACTATGATTGATATCAATGATTCGATTCTCCAAATCAATATCATCCCAGCGTATCCCAATTGCTTCTCCTATTCTGCATCCAGTTCCTAACAAAAATACAAAGAATGGATACCAGTGATAAAAGAACGGATTCTTTGCTACATACTCCATGAATTTTCTCTGCTGATCCACAGTCAACGCTCGCCTTGTTTTTCTGGCACCACCATTACGCTTTTTTACTTCACAGTATGCTCCGTCTACCGGATTCTTCCTTATGATATCATCTCTGACAGCAAGTTGAAATGTAGGCCTTAGTACTGTGTTAATTGTCTCAAGCGGCTGTTTCTTACAGGGCATAGTATAACCCCAGGAATAATCGACTGTCAACGGACACATGTGTCATTTTTCTCATTATATTGGATTTTTAACTTGAATAATTGGTACTACTGATATATACTATGGAGTGAAAAGAGACATTTGAAATTAACAAAATGAAAGAAAAGAGGCGTATATATGTACTCAATCGGAGAAATCATTTCAACATATAGGAAAAAGAAAGGCTTGCTCCAGCAGGATCTCGCTGATGAACTGGCAAAGGAAGGCATCACCATTTCCTATAAAGCCATATCCAACTGGGAGAGAAATCTTGCCGAACCAAGCGTTACCATATTTTACAAAGTGTGTAGAATCCTTGGTATTACTAACATGTATGAAGCATATTTTGGAGTAAATCCTGCCGATCCTTTCTCATCGCTTACTGATGAAGGCAGGGAAAAAGCTATGGAATATATCAATCTGCTCCACGCTTCCGGAATGTATAAAAAGCAGACTGCTAAGATAATTCCATTCCGAAGCATTGATATTTTTGAAAATGCAGTATCAGCCGGAACCGGTAACTTCCTTGTAGACGGACCGAAAGAGACTGTACGCATAGATGAATCTATCCTGCCGGAAGATACTACTTTCGGTGTACGCATTAGTGGTGACAGTATGGAACCTGAATTCCACGATGGTCAGATTGCATGGGTATTACAACAGGAATCTGTTGCTAATGGAGAAATCGGCATCTTCGCTCTTAACGGAGAAGCCTATATTAAGAAGTTACAAAACGATAAAGACGGAATTTTCCTTATCTCGCTTAATAAAAAGTACGCACCTATCAAGGTTAGCGAAAATGACCGCTTAGACATATTTGGAAAAGTTCTTGGAAAATCTGATGCTTCTGCTATTACAGGACATTGCCGATAAAGCATTGCCGATAAAAATGCAAGTCCTTTTTATTGGACACATTATTTTGCATAATTGACAATAAGAAAATATCTAGAGAACTGAAAGAAGGGATTTTTATGGCGGTTACCAATAATATCAGAGAAATCCGGGAACAGCGTGGCATTTACCAGGATGACCTTGCCGCTGCTATCGGATACAGCACCAAAACTGTCGGCAGGATAGAACGTGGGGACAGTACCCCATCTGCCGAATTTATGCTGCGGATATCAAAGTACT
>JAQUVV010000105.1 GCA_028693195.1 Lachnospira sp. | reverse complement strand
CGCATGAGAAATTTATCTGGAATTATCATTGTGGACTTTATCAACATGAAGCTGGAGGATCACAATCAGAAACTTCTTTCTGCAATGTCACATTTGCTTAAGAAAGATCCGGTAACGGCGTCGGTCATAGATATTACAAAGCTGGGACTAATGGAAATCACAAGAAAGAATCAGGGAAAATGTCTTGCAGAGCAGTTACATGCAAAATCAGTAAGTGAAGAATAAGAGCAAAAAATATAAAGTATCAGAATCATAATGAGATTGGAGTTTGACAGATGTATGTTCGTTTTTATAATACAATAGAGAAATGGTTTCACCGGCATGAATCAGCCCTTCAAATATTGAAGTTCCTATATCAATATTTATCGTGGGTAATTGCCGCTTCCTATGGGGTATTGATATTATACTGTTTGAAATATAAAGATGCATTTACATCGGTTAAAATTGTTGTTGTACCATTGACTGCTTTTATTGTGGTCACAGTATTTCGCTACTGTTTGGATTTTCCTAGACCATATACGAAATATCCAATTCACCCATTGATTGAAAAAGATAAAGAAGGAGAGTCGATGCCAAGCCGGCATATGCTGTCCATTACAATTATTGCAATGGTGTGGTTATATGTATATCTGCCAATTGGAATTATATTATGGATATTGTCAGTGATTATGGGGATTGTTCGTGTCCTGGCAGGAGTCCATTTTCCACAAGATATTATTGTTGCTGCATTGATCAGTATCTTGTTCGGATATGCAGGTCTTTGGATTTTATAGAAGCAAATGAAACATTGTCATACGGTTGGTATGATAATGTTTCATTTGCTTTGTTCATTATATACAAAAATGAGTTTTGATTCTTGTTGCCATTGTACGAAATACATAGATGATTTGAACTTACTATAGCACATTAAAGCATAAATGTGTTAAAATATAAAAATGTACGATATAAGAATGAAAAATCAAATATTTCAATTTTTCATTCTTTAAAGGAAACAATAACAGAACTGATATGTTTATAACATCGGTCTGTATAAGAAAGGAAGTTATAAAAGTGGCAGAGGTAAAAATTATGCTTGGCAATGAAGCCATAGCGAGAGGCGCTTATGAAGCGGGAGTGAAAGTTTCAGCAGCATATCCTGGAACTCCAAGTACAGAAATCAGTGAGAATCTTGTTCAGTACAAAGATGACTTGTATTGCGAATGGTCTCCAAATGAAAAGGTAGCAATGGAGGTCGCAACAGGTGCATCTATTAGTGGCGTGCGTGCCATGGCTTCCATGAAACATGTAGGCGTTAATGTAGCAAGTGATCCATTATATACTGCATCTTATATTGGTGCGACAGGCGGCCTTGTTTTAGTAGCAGCGGATGATCCAGGACTTTACAGCTCACAGAACGAGCAGGATACAAGAATGATTGGACGTGCAGCAGGCGTTCCTGTCATTGAACCATCCGATAGCCAGGAAGCAAAGGATTTCATGAAGTTTGCTTTTGAATTGAGTGAGAAATATGATACACCTGTTATATTAAGAACAACTACAAGACTTTCTCATTCACAGGGGCCAGTTACCTTATGTGAACGTGAAGCTGTTGCAGATAAGCCATATGTAAGAAATGCACCAAAGAATGTTATGATGCCTGGTAATGCCAAGACACGTCATCTGCATGTAGAAGCAAGAACGAATCAAATGATTGAGGATGGATGTACATTTTCTATCAATCATGCAGAATATAATGATACCAAGATTGGATTCATTACATGTGGCATTGCATATCAGTATGTGAAGGAAGTCTGTCCAGAAGCCTCCGTCTTAAAGCTGGGCATGGTCAATCCTTTGCCTAAGAAGCTCATAGAGGAGTTTGCTTCCAGAGTGGATACTTTATACATATTTGAAGAATTAGAGCCTGTCATCGAAGAACAGGTACGTTCATGGGGAATTGAATGCATCGGTAAAGAAATCTTTACAAGACAGGGCGAATATAGTGCCAATCTATTAAGAACAGCAGTCCTTCATATGGACTTGAAGCTTTCTGAGGCTGCAAAGGTTCCAGCACGTCCACCAATTCTTTGTCCAGGATGCCCTCATAGAAGCGTATTCTATACATTGAATCAGTTGAAGCTTCATGCAGCGGGAGACATTGGCTGTTATACACTTGGTGCTGTAGCTCCTTTGAATGTCATTGATACAACCATCTGTATGGGTGCTAGTATTTCATCACTGCATGGTATGGAGAAGGCAAAGGGAAAAGAATACATTAAAGACTGGGTTGCGTGTATTGGTGATTCCACATTTATGCACACAGGAATCAATTCTCTGATTAATATGGTATACAATCAGGGTACTGGTACAGTCATGATTCTTGATAATTCAACGACAGGTATGACAGGACATCAGGATCATGCAGCAACAGGTAAGACTCTCCAGGGAGATGTTGTTCCAGCAATCAGTATCTATCATTTATGCAAATCATTAGGAATTGAACATGTATATGAGGTCAATGCATTTGATCAGGAAGAATTAAAGAAACAACTCCTTGCTGCAAAGGAAAGAGATTGTGTTACAGTTATTATTACAAAGTCTCCTTGTGTACTGTTAAAGGGAAATGTATTTCCAAATAAATGTGTTCCTATTTCTGAAAAATGTAAGAAGTGTGGAGCATGCTTAAGACCTGGCTGTCCTGCATTAACGAAGAATGAGGATGGAACGATTTCAATTGATGAAACGATGTGTAACGGCTGTGGATTATGTAAGGCACAGTGTAAGTTCGATGCAATTGAAACAGTGGCTAAATAAGGAGGACAGTGAATTATGCTTACAAAGAATATTATGATTGTCGGTGTTGGCGGACAGGGAACGCTTCTTACAAGCCGTATCCTTGGCGGAGTAATTACTGATGCTGGATTTGATGTGAAGTTATCAGAGGTACATGGAATGGCACAGCGTGGGGGCAGTGTTGTTACATTTGTCAGATATGGTGACAAGGTTGCAGAACCAATTGTTGAAGAAGGACAGGCGGATGTTTTGATTGCATTTGAAAGACTGGAAGCATTAAGATATGCGCATTTCTTAAAGAACGATGGGGCTTTAGTTGTCAATGATACTAGAATTGAACCAATTACAGTTGTGACAGGCGCTGCAGAATATCCGGAACATATTATCGAAGATTTATCTGAGAAATATAAGGTGTATCGGGTAGATGCGATGGAAGAAGCGAAGAAGCTTGGCAATACCAAAACATTTAATGTCATCGTACTTGGAATTGCTGCACAGCATATGGATTTCAGTGAAGAAGCATGGCTGCGTGTCATTGAAAAGACGGTTCCAGAAAAGACCATTGAGCTGAATAAGAAGGCATTTTTAACTGGGTTTCACATGTAGTTGATAAATCAGGGATAAATGTGTGATATGCTCGCTACACATTTAAACCCTGATTTTAAAATATGAATTAAGAAGGGATTTTACGACATGATTTGGAATGAAACGAAAGAATGCATGAGCAGGGACGAGATGAGCTGTCTGCAGAGTGCAAGACTGGTCAAGACGGTAGATCGCGTTTATCACAATGTTCCATACTACCGTAATAAGATGCAGCAGGCGGGATTAGAACCTGGAGACATTAAAGGTATTGAGGATATTAACAAGCTTCCTTATACCACAAAGGACGATTTAAGAGAAACTTATCCATTTGGATTATTTGCGGTTCCAATGTCTGAGATTGTTCGTACACATGCATCTAGTGGAACTACTGGTAAGGCAACTGTTGTAGGCTATACCAGACGTGATATTGATATTTGGAAGGAATGTGTTGCAAGAGCATTCACCCAGGCAGGTATCACCAGAGAAGATCGTATGCAGATTGCCTACGGCTATGGTTTGTTTACAGGGGGACTTGGTGCCCATTATGGAGCAGAGAATCTTGGTGCCATGGTTGTTCCCATGTCTACAGGTAATACAAAGAAGCTGGTAACGATGATGGAAGATTTCGATGTAACTGCAATTGCCTGTACACCATCTTATCTGATTCATATTGCAGAGGTATTAAAAGAAACCAACCAGCTGGATAAGATTAAACTGAAAACTGCTGTATGTGGGGCTGAGCCTTGGACAGACAATATGAGAAAACAGATTGAAGCCGATTTGGGGATTCATGCATTTGATATCTATGGATTATCAGAGGTTATGGGGCCAGGTGTTGCATGTGACTGTATTCATCATAAGGGTCTACATGTATATGAAGATCATTTTCTACCTGAGATCATTGATCCAACTACGTTACAGCCAGTTGGTGAAGATGTCACTGGTGAACTGGTATTTACCACACTAACAAAAGAAGGGCTTCCATTGATTCGTTACAGAACCAAGGATTTAACCAGCATTAATTACGGTAAATGTGAATGTGGCCGTACATTGGCTCGAATCAATCGATTTAAGGGACGTTCCGATGATATGTTGATTATTCGTGGAGTCAATGTATTCCCTAGCCAGATTGAAGCTGCGCTTTTGGAAATGAATGGAACAACTCCACATTATATGATGATTGTGGATCGTCAAGGTTCTCTTGATTCATTAGAGATTCAGGTGGAAGTGGAAGAACGTTTCTTCTCGGATGAAATCCGCGAATTGGAGAACTTAAGCAAGCAGATTGGACATGTGATTCAGAATGCCATCGGTCTGGCTGCAAAGATTAAGCTTGTTGAGCCTAGAACTTTGGAACGAAGTGAAGGGAAAGCAAAGCATGTCATTGACAAGAGAACACTGGTATAGGAGGCAAAATATATGTATATTAAGCAGTTATCTGTATTTATTGAGAACAGAGAAGGTCGATTAGATGATGTGTTAGAAATCTTAAAGACAAATAATATTAACATTATTTCACTGAGTCTTGCGGATACAGCCGATTATGGCATGTTACGATTGATTGTCAATACATCAGCTAGAGCCCTGGAAGCGTTAAAGAATAATGGATTTTCGGCAAGTCTGACAGATGTAACGGTTGTTCGAATGCCACATAAGATTGGACAGCTTCAGGAACTGGCATCATTACTTTGTAAAGCAGACATTAATATTGAATATATGTACAGTATTTCTATTGGTCAGGACGATGCATGTATTGTTTTCAAGACTTCAGGTAAAATCGAACAGTTTGCGGATCAGTTCAAAAAGGATGGCGTGGAATTCGTAACACAGAATGACATTGCTGCTATGGTAAAGTAGGATGATTATCGATTTTCATACACATACCATTGAAAGACGAGGAACTGAGTATGATTTTCTCGGAAAATGCATTGAAGCTATTGGAATTAAGGTGAAAAATGGATTTATGCCGCATTCGCCTGGGGAACGAATGCGGTGATATTTTTAAGCTGTAAGTTTAATGCATTAAAGTTTTGAAGTTCTATGCGATAAAGTGCATGCTGTTTTATGATTTATATATGCATTTCATGCAATTTCTGTGTATGATTTGTTTCTTTGAAGGTAATGAACATTTATGAATCATTTCAAAAATAATGAAATATAACAAATAAGGAGAATTTATGATAGCAAAAATAATTTTACTGGTTGTTTTCTTTGCAACCATGATTGGAGTTGGAATTTATTCTAGAAATAGAACAAAAAGTGTAAATGATTTTGTGTTGGGTGGCAGAAGTGTAGGTCCCTGGCTGACAGCATTTGCTTATGGAACATCTTACTTTTCAGCAGTTGTATTCGTAGGATATGCGGGACAGTTTGGATTTAAGTATGGTCTTTCCTCTACATGGATTGGCATTGGAAATGCATTGATTGGTTCATTGCTTGCATGGGTGATTCTTGGTAGAAGAACCAGAATTATGAGTAAACATTTTGAGTCAAAGACCATGCCTGATTATTTCGGCAAAAGATATGACAGTAATGCATTAAGAATTGTTGCATCCATTATTTCTTTTATATTCTTAATTCCATATACAGCATCTGTCTATAATGGACTTTCCAGATTATTTGGAATGGCTTTTGATATTCCATACGTTGTTTGTGTTATTGTTATGGCAACATTAACCTGTGTCTATATTGTTCTTGGTGGATATATGGCAACGGCTATTAATGATTTTATTCAGGGAATAATTATGATTGGTGGAATCATTGTTGTTATTGCGGCTGTTCTTACTGGAAAAGGTGGATTTATGAATGCAGTGATGCAGTTATCTGAAATTCCTAGTGATGTGCCTGCAACTATGGGGCAGAGTGGTGCATTTGCATCTTTCTTTGGTACGGATCCTTTGAATCTGCTAGGTGTTGTTTTGCTGACATCTCTGGGAACATGGGGACTTCCTCAGATGATTCATAAATTTTATGCAATTAAAGATGAGAAATCTGTGAGAACTGGAACGATTATTTCCACTTTATTTGCGATCATAGTTTCTGGAGGCTGTTATTTCCTTGGTGGCTTTGGAAGACTTTTTGATACAGATGCCATCCATTCTGCATCGGGCAGTGTGATTTATGATGCGATTATTCCATCGATGCTTTCAACCTTACCAGATATTCTTGTAGGAGTTGTAATTGTTCTTGTGTTGTCTGCGTCTATGTCTACATTATCATCACTTGTATTGACTTCAAGCTCAACCTTGACACTTGACTTTTTAAAGGATAACATTATTAAAAATATGTCAGAAAAGAAACAGCTTTTTGTCATGAGAATACTGCTGGTATTTTTCGTAGTGATTTCTGTTGTGATTGCATTAGATCCTCCAACCTTTATTGCTCAGTTAATGGGAATTTCATGGGGCGCATTGGCCGGTGCATTCTTAGCACCTTTCCTTTATGGTTTATATTGGAAAGGGGTTACAAAAGCCGCTGTATGGGCAAGCTTTATCTGCGGAGTTGGCATTACGGTTTCCAATATGTTCTTACACTTTATTGCTTCGCCAATTAATGCGGGAGCCATTGCTATGATTGCTGGATTAATTGTTGTACCAATTGTCAGTCTGATTACGCCAAAAATGGATCAAAGAACTGTGGAAGAGATATTTGACTGTTATGAGGAACGTGTTGTCGTTGAGATGAAAGAAGCATTGCCGGACGAAGAATAAATATAAAAAGTTCTGAACCTTTTTTCATATTTTTGTTGACAAATATATCCTCTAGGTATATTATGTTCTAGTGTGCCGCTCAGTTAGGATGCAAGCAGGATTCATTCCTCTCCAAAACTGGCGAGTATTTAAATTAGGAGGTGCCATATGTACGCAATTATAGCAACAGGTGGTAAACAGTACACAGTTTCTGAAGGCGATGTAATCAATGTTGAAAAACTTGGTGTTGCAGCTGGAGAAACTATTACATTTGACCAGGTTCTTTTCGTTAATAACGGAGAAGCTAAAGTTGGAGAACCAACAGTAGCTGGAGCTTCAGTTACAGCTAGCGTTGTAGCAGAAGGAAGAGCTAAGAAGGTTATCGTGTATAAGTACAAGAGAAAGACTGGATATCACAAAAAGAATGGTCATAGACAGTCATTCACAAAGGTTAAGATTGAAAAGATCAATGCTTAATTTTCAGACCAATTGAGGAGTGTTATCCATGACTCATATAACAATCTACAAGAGTTCATGTTCGCATGAAATTGTTGGATTTCGTACAGAGGGACATGCAGGCTACGCCAATAGTGGTGAAGATGTTGTATGTGCAGCTGTATCCGTACTGACAATCAATACCATCAATTCGTTGGAGCAATTCACAGATGATGATTTTGAAACATCAGTCAATGAAGAACAGGCATTTATTGAATGCATGATTACTTCAGAACAGATTAGCTTACAAGCTCAGGTGTTGTTGAATGCATTAGATTTGGGTTTAACCATGATTAGTGCAGACAATCCTGATTACTTATTACTCACAGTCAAGGAGGTGTAATACAATGTTAAATTTGAACCTTCAGTTTTTCGCTCATAAAAAGGGTGTTGGTTCTACAAAGAACGGTAGAGATTCTGAATCTAAGAGATTAGGTGCAAAGAGAGCTGACGGACAGTTCGTTTTAGCTGGTAATATTCTTTACAGACAGCGTGGAACAAAGATTCTTCCAGGTGTTAATGTTGGTCGTGGTGGCGATGATACATTATTCGCACTTGTTGATGGAACTGTTAAGTTTGAAAGAAAGGGCCGCGATAAGAAGCAGGTTTCTGTTTATCCAGTCGTTTCTAACAATTAATGTTGTTCGTTTTGAGCTCCAGATCTTCGGATTTGGAGCTTTTTCACTGTATTGGGCATTTTACGTGTCTGCAATACAGTTTTTATCTTTATGAATGAAACATAATTTCATGAAGATAATGAATATGTAACTAAGTTAGAGATACTTTTTAGTATTGTTTCATATGTATTTCCTGGTTATGCATGGATGTGTATATTTTGTCAGATGAAGTTTTACAGAAATGTCGGTCATCATTCGTCATCGTGTACATGCTGTATCAGGAATCACAAGAAAGTGGAGGCACAATGTTTTCGGATAGAGCTAGAATATTTATCAAGTCTGGTAGAGGCGGAGACGGCCATGTAAGTTTCAGAAGAGAATTATATGTACCGGATGGCGGACCAGATGGTGGTAATGGAGGTCGTGGCGGCGACATTATATTTGAAGTGGATAAGGGATTGAATACGCTTGGTGACTTCAGACATA
>JAQUVV010000104.1 GCA_028693195.1 Lachnospira sp. | reverse complement strand
TTTCTGATTTACATAACACAGAGCTTGGAAAAGATAATAAGAAATTGATACAAATGCTGGAAGAATCAACACCAGACATCATTGCAATTACTGGAGACCTGATAGATGCCAGTGATACAGATATAGAGGTTGCATTAAGCTTTGCAGAGAAAGCTATGCAGATTGCTCCATGTTATTATGTGACCGGAAATCACGAAGCAAGTGCGAGCGAGTATGGACAATTAAGAGATGGTCTTCTTGCGCTAGGTGTTGTGATACTAGAAAATCAAAATATTGAGATAGAGCGGGGAAGTGAGGTTATTACGGTAATTGGTGTGAATGAACCGAGTTTCCAGCCTATAGAGGTAACTGAAGATTATTCAGCTATGATGAATGAATGTTTAAATCCGCTAGTTGCTGAGAATACAAATTATAAGATTCTTCTTTCACATAGACCTGAGTTGTTTCAAGTTTATGTCCAGAATAATATCGATCTTGTATTGAGTGGGCATGCTCATGGCGGACAATTTAGAATCCCCTTTATTGGCGGTCTTGTTGCTCCAAATCAAGGAATACTTCCAACCTACGATGCAGGTGTATATACAAAAGATCAGACAAATATGGTAGTCAGTCGTGGAATTGGAAATAGTATTATCCCCATTCGATTTAACAATCGTCCAGAAATTATATTAATAGAGTTGCTTAATTAATGCAGCTCTATTTTTCTTTATTTATATCCTTTTATCATATTTATTCAGTAGAATGATTGTTTGTTTAATCTTTAAAGAGTCAGTATAATGATATATATAATATGAGCGTAATATCATGAAAGATAGCATGCATAATTTATTTTTAAAATTATGCATGCTTCTTTTAACTTTTTAATCTTTAAAAGTTTTTTACTTTATTTCACTTCAATCTTTGCGAAGCTTAACAATATTTCTTGCCTGCCGTTTGTTTTCTTCAACAATCTCTGCATAATGCTTTCTGGTCGTATTTACATCTTTATGGCCTAAAACATCGGCTACCAGATAAATATCCTTGCTTTCCTGATATAGATTGGTGCCATAGGTACTTCTTAGCTTATGAGGTGTAATATGCTTTACGGTGGTAACAGTGGAAGCGTACTTCTTTACCAGCAGTTCCACGGAGCGAACACAGAGACGTTGTTTCTTTGAGGAAATAAAAAGTGCATTCTCATGACCTTCAGCAGGTTCAATTGTAGCACGTTCATCCATATATTCTAATAATGCATCTCGAACTTCATCTCCAAAGTATACGAAGCTTTCCGTACCGCCTTTTCGTACAACCTTAATACGATCATTATCAAAATCAACATCTTTTACATCTAAACCAACACATTCTGAAACTCGAATACCGGTTCCAAGCATAAGTGTTAGAAGTGCAACATCACGACAGCGAAGCTTTGTATGCTGCTTTAATTGATTCTTTGTCAGCTTATTTCCCGAATCTACATTGTCTAATAATTCTGCAACTTCATTCACTTCTAACCGGGTAATCGCTTTATCATGTATCTTTGGCATATCAACCTTCAATGTAGGATTAGAACTTATCATTTCATAGCGGTAGTAGTAGGCATAAAAACGTCTTAAAGCACATAGTTTACGCTTGGCAGCACTTTCAGAATTCGAAACCTCTTTTCCATCCTTACGATACAGCTTTACATAGCGTAGATATTCGGATATATCCTGTCCACGTAATTCTTCAATATCCTTGGTCGTAAAGTCAGATACTTTATATTGATTGTACTTTGGAAATTGATGAATTAAATATTCAAAAAAGCTCTTGATATCCATAGCATAGGCAATCTTTGTTCGAGGCTGTTTATTGTATTCCAAACTATTAAAATATTCTCGGCAAAATGATGGAAGAATATCTAATAATTCATTCAGCTTTCTTGTATATTTCATATTTTGTTGTTCGGTATATGTTTTTGTTTCAGCCATAGTTGTAAATCTCCTTACGTATAATCACATGTGAGTCTATTCGCTAAAGCCGAGTTTAACGAAGTTCTTTTCGTGCATTTATGCCCACTTTATTTCCTTACGTTGCATTCCCATCAATGTTGCATATTTACTGGATTTTTGCATTCGCTTTGTTGCATTCCAATTATTACAATTTTACAAAATGAGTGCAAAGTGTTGCTATTGTCAAGTAGTGAAAAAGGGGGGCACGTTCAAGGGAACCCCAACCCCTTAACTCCGTGTCCCTTTTTTCAACCTTTGAAAATTGCATAACTGTCATATATTCGATATACCTTCTTAGTATTATAATCAATATAATCATACATGGCAATTAAATTATTGTCTGCATGAACCCACACAGCATGTCTTTTAGGCTTGCTTAGTATTATAATCAATATAATCATACATGGCAATTAAATTGTTGACTGCATGAACCCACACAGCATGTCTTTTAGGCTTGCAAAGTCCCACCCAGTCCAGTCGGGAAAACAGCCTGGTCTGTCTAAGCCTTTGGCTATCAAGCCTACCATGCTGTGTCCCTACATTCAACAAATGAAATGCCATTCACACATCACACAATATCATTAAATCAATCCCTAACGGGCTAACACCCAAGAATTAAATAATTCATATGCTAGCGTCTGTTTTATACGTGTACGGGCATTTTAAAGGCAACCGGTCAAAGAACATTCGTTAAACTCCCGTTGTAGCAAAAAGACGATAAACAAATGGTCAAAAACTCAAGCGGAAAATAAAGTTGACCATTATCGTCTGTTCGCCAAACATTGTTCAGTTTAACGAAGTGAAATAGCTTTCATATAATTATAAAGCCTATATTGGTATTGGTATTTTGCAAGTAATAACTCTTAAAATGCCCAATATAGGCTTGTGTCAGCATCTATCTCTTATTTTGCAACAATTTTTCCTTGGTATAAACGCTTTTGTGTAATATTGATATGAAATTCTTTCTGATATTTCTTAATCTCATCTAATTCGTTCTCAGTGATAATGGAAATACAAAGACCATTATTTCCATTACGTCCACAACGGCCAGCACGATGAAGATATTCTTTAGACTCTTCTGGTAAATTAACGTTGATGACAGTTTCTACGTCATCAATCTGGAGACCTCGTGCAGCAACATCTGTTGCAAGTAAATACTGTATTGCGCCGTTCTTAAAGCCATCTAAAGCTTTTTTCTTCTCGAATTTGTCCTGATTACCAGACAATGCAGCTACATTATAATGATGATATTCAAGCTTCTGCAGAGATTCCTCTAAATCATACTTTGTATTAATAAAAACCATTGTTTTCTTGCTATTGGCTGCCTTAGCAATCTTACGCATCGTCTCAATTCTTTCGCGACGATCAGCAACAATAAATATATGCTTAATTGTCTTAGGAATGATAGATTCATTCGATTTTGTCTTACTAATATCAACAAGGACTGGTTTGAATGTCAAATTATCAGCTATCGTTCTTGTTTTTTTATCAATGCTGGCAGAAAACAATAATACCTGTGTGAATTTCATAAGCGATTTACGAATTGATGTAACTGATTCCAAATATGTTTTATCCATTAATTTATCTGCTTCATCAATAACAAGTGTTTTTACGTCATGAACACGTAATTTCTTCATCTGAATCAGTTGTAAAATTCTTGCAGGTGTTCCAACAACAATAGAAGGCTTATTCTTTAAAGATTCTATCTGACGGTTAATATTCCCATCTCCTATTAAAAACTGCGAAGAAAGAGCCATATGCGCGTTAGAAAACAGTTTCTCAATCTGATCATGAACCTGTATGGCCAATTCTTGTGTAGGAACTAAGACGACTGTCTGTATGTGCTTGGATTCTACCTCTAAGCGATTAATTATTGGAACAAGATACGCGAGTGTCTTCCCGCTTCCTGTACTAGAGCATGCAATCACATCACGATTATCAGATATAAACTTGTAAGTTTCACTCTGTACAGAAGTCATATCTTCGATATTCTGAACTGAGAGCGCCTCTATAATTGAGGGCTTCAATTCACTAATTTCATTATATTTCATAAGAATCTCCTTGTATGTTTTGATCATTAAGCATTCTGTAATAATAGTATAAATAAAATACTAATTATTAGTGTACCATAAAATGAATACATTTTCATTATTTCCTGTAAGATTCTTTTTGCTTCATAAGAAGTTATTTCACTTCAGTAGAATAATAATAAACCAATAAATTCTGTCCGCTGTAAAGAGTATCTGAATTCATATTGTTCAAGTTCATAATGCTGTTAATATAATGCGTATTACTTTCATCACCATTATTATACTCTTGAGCAATATTCCATAAAGTTTCTTCCGAATCAATAGAAATGCTTGTATAGTAACGAATCTGATTTTCCTTGGTATGTCCTTGGTCTGATGCATCAACGGTTACGATTCTGCCAATTCCAATTACAATAAGAATCGCCATAGCAAATACAAACAGGCTTCTATAGAACTTCTGTATCTTTTTTTGTCTACGTCTCTGGTTTCTTGTGGAACTTACTGCTCTTCTATTAGTATTATAATGAACTGAATGATTTCGATCTAATTGATTCATATTGTATCCCTCCTGTATAAATAACGAACATTTGTTTTGTTTATAAATGAATTATAATATGCGAACATCTGTTTGTCAACAAAAATCGAACATATTTTCAGAACAGTTTTTCGGAAAATATGTTTGCATTCTCTTTGTTCCTATGATATGATTAAAAAAAAGAACGGAGGTCATTGCTATATGGCATATGGAAGAATTACGAAGAAACAGACAGAAATCCTTGAATATATAAAGTCACAGATTCTGAATAAGGGGTATCCACCATCGGTGCGTGATATCTGCGAGGCTGTTGATTTGAAGTCTACATCTTCTGTTCATGCACATCTAGAAACATTAGAGAAGAACGGATATATCAGACGAGATCCGACAAAGCCTAGAACCATTGAGATTATTGATGATAATTTTAATCTTACAAGAAGAGAGGTTGTGAACGTTCCACTTCTTGGACAAGTCGCTGCTGGACAGCCATTACTTGCTGTAGAGAATATTGCGAGCTACTTTCCTATTCCTGCTGAATACATGCCGAATGAAGATACTTTCATGCTGAAGGTTAAAGGTGACAGTATGGTGAATATGGGAATTTATGATGGTGATCAGATTATTGTGAAGAAGCAAAGCACTGCGTATAATGGCGAAGTAATTGTTGCACTTGTAGATGATTCTGCTACTGTGAAGAGGTTTTATAAAGAAGATGGACATATTCGATTACAGCCAGAGAATGATTTTATGGATCCAATTATTGTTGATCAGTGCGAGATTTTAGGTTCTGTAATTGGATTGATACGTCTTGGCATTAACTAAACAGATTCTAGTTTCAATTGATATTTATATAAAAATTCCTATCAACACATTTACATCTGTTGATAGGAATTTTTATTTTATATTCTTAAGATAATTTTGATATTTTGTGACTGTGAAGTAACTGAAAAGCTCCAATAATCCTATAATGAATCAACATCAACAGTCACGCCATCTCTCCAGATTCTTTCAAGATCATAGAATAATCTATCATCCTTTGAAAACACATGGACAATCACATCATTATAATCTAACAATATCCATGATGCTGAGCGGTATCCTTCCACCCTAGGATCGATTGCACCTGCTTTATGCATCTTTTCATCAACATTATCAACCAGTGCCTGTACCTGGTTTGGATTCGATCCACTTGCAATTACAAAATAATCAGCAACAACAGATACTTTACTGATATCAATCACTCTGATATCTTCTCCCTTTTTATCTTGTAATGCATCTACTACAACTTTAACCATTTCCTTTGAAGTTAATTCTGACATAGTTCTCCTTTAATAATTACATATATTTATTTAGCTACTTTATTTTTATAATACTCATAAGTATCATTTGTGGTTGTATCAATTGGTCTGTTGGAGCCTTTTAAATATTCCAGTGTATCTCTGAGCACTTCATATACAGCTACATCAATATCCTGAAAAGCAAGACTACGAATACGCTCCAGATCATCTGCTTGATTTCGATATGGTTCCATATAATCTGCAAGAAATACAATTTCTTCCAGTAAGGACATGTTTTTCTTACCAGTTGTATGATATTGGATTGCTGAACATATTTCCTCATCCTGAATGTCATACTTTGTCTTCGCATAAAATGCACCTAACTTTGCATGAATCAAATATGGATTTTTTTTCTCAATTTCTGTTAAGAGAATATCTGCATCCGCACATTCCTGAAATTTTTCGGCATCTGGCACACATTTTGCACAATCATGCAGTAAACCAGCAATATACGCCTTTTCCATATCAACTCCGTAACGCATTGCCAGGCAAGCACAGGTATCTGCAACACCAATCGTATGTCGAAAGCGCATCTTATCATTTTTTAATGCCTGTTTCACCTGTTTTCTTAATTTCTCAATATATAAATTATCCATTATTATCTCCAATTACCTGTATAGCCTCATGCTGTAACAAGTATTTTCAGAAGTCTATAGATAGCTCAAGCTTTGTATTTTACTCATATAAATGATTCTTATATATATATTTAACTACATCAACTGGAACCATCTGACTAATATCAACATGATTTTTGATACACTGGCGAATACTTGTAGAACTGTATGGCATATCTGGAGTATCAAGAAAATCCACCTGTGCACTGAATTTCTGCTGAAGCAGTTCTTTCTGCTGAAGCATCTCCTCTTCTGTATACTGATTCCTACCAGCTACAAGAAGATGACAGTTTGCACAAATGTGTTCAGGGCGATACCAATGTGGCAGCTTAAAGAAAGAATCTGCACCAATGATAAAATAAATCAATTCATATTCTTTCGTTAAAATATCAAGAGTATCTGCCGTGTAGGTTTTACCTGGACGTTGTACTTCCATCTGAGACACTGTCATATAATTGTATTCAGCTGTTGCAAGTTCCAGCATATGAACGCGATGAATCGCTTCCACCAGTTCTGAGTCTGGCTTATAAGAGGATGGATCACCGGAGGGCATTACAAGAACTGGCAGCTGTAATTGTTCATGTGCTTTTACTGCTAATTCTATATGCCCCTTATGAACTGGATTAAATGTTCCGCCTAAAACAATGATTTTTTTCATTAGTTCTTTTTCTTTCCTGCTTCTGGAAGTTCTATTTTCTTCTTATTCTTCTATTCTTTATATAAAACAATCTTCTTACCAATGACCTGAACGACTTCTGAACGAGTTCTTTCTGCAATTACCTGTGCAATTTCGTTAGGATCATCTGCACAGTTCTGAAGTACATTAATCTTTACCAGTTCTCTTGCCTCTAATGCTTCTGCAATTGCCTTTGTGTTCTCAGGTGTTAAGCTTGCCTTTCCAAACTGAAAAATTGGATCCATAGTCATTGCAAGCCCCTTTAAATAGGAACGCTGTTTACTTGTCATATTTTCTCCATTCTATCCTTCTAGGATTTATATTTAATCAAAATATTCAAACTGCAGATACTCGCCGACACGGACGGTATCTCCTTCTTCTATTCCAAGATTCTTTAATTCATCTAGAATACCTGTATCATGCATGAATTTCTGGAAGAAGCTGAAGCCCTTCTCAGATTCTAGATTCGTGTATCCAAGCATTCGATCTACACGAGGACCAGAAACAACATAAATTCCCTCTTCGTCCACAGATACTTCATATGCTTCATTGGCATTATCATTGATAGAATCCATATCAAATTCGCGTTCGAACATGATTGGTTCCTGGTCCATGTTATCAAGAAGATCCTTCACTGCATAAAGAAGTTCATTAACGCCACTTCCTGTGACTGCAGAAATCGGATAAACCTTAATGCCTTCTGGTTCAAATGCTTCACGAATGGCATCAACTGGGCTGATTCCTGAACCATCATCATAAATAGCATCAATCTTATTGGCTGCGATGACCTGAGGTCTCTTAAGTAATTCGGGATTATAATTCTCCAATTCCTTATTAATCGCCTGAATGTCAGCAACAGGATCTCTTCCTTCTGTTGAAGCTGCATCTACAATATGAATGATAACCTTCGTTCTCTCAATATGACGTAAGAATTCATGCCCTAAACCAACACCTTCTGATGCTCCCTCAATCAAACCTGGAATATCAGCAATCACAAATCCCTTACCGCCGTTTAAATCAACAACTCCAAGATTCGGATTTAATGTTGTAAAGTGATAGTTTGCAATCTTTGGACGCGCATTGGTTACTCTTGAAAGAAATGTAGACTTACCAACATTTGGAAAACCTACAAGACCTACATCAGCAATTACTTTTAATTCCAGACGAATCCACAATTCCTGTGCATCCTGACCTGGCTGCGCATACTGCGGTGCCTGCATTGTCGCAGTTGCATAGTTCATATTTCCTTTTCCGCCACGTCCACCTTTGAATATTGTTTCACGCATATTTCCATTGGACATATCGGCGATGACTTTTCTAGACTCATCATCATAGATCACAGTTCCCTCTGGAACCTTGATTACAAGACTTTCCCCGTTCTTGCCAGAACACTTTTTCTTTCCGCCTTCATCTCCACTTTGCGCGATATATTTACTGTTATGTCTGAAGTCACCAAGCGTATTCAATCCCTTATCCACTTCAAATATAATGT
>JAQUVV010000103.1 GCA_028693195.1 Lachnospira sp. | reverse complement strand
CAGAGAATAACATCATCTGGACAGGATGTCCGATTTGTTCAATGATATGGAGTACATCATCTAAGAACCCCATATCCAGCATCAAATCCGCTTCATCTATGACTACTCTCTTTACTTGGTTTAATTTCAGGCTGTCTCTTCTGCTATGATCCATCAATCTACCTGGCGTACCAACTACAATATGCGTCTTCTGCTTCAAGCTCTGAATCTGTTTATCAATCGGGAACCCACCAAATGCATCGACAATCTTCACTCTTTTGTTTCTTCCAATATTAAAGATTTCTTCTTTCACCTGCACTGTCAACTCTCTAGTTGGCTCTATGACAATACTCTCAGGAAGATTCTCCATCCAATCCACCTGTTCGCACAAAGGAATCGCAAATGCGGCTGTCTTTCCACTTCCTGTCTGGGATTTACATATCACATCATCCCCTTTTAATGCATGTGGAAGCACCTGCAACTGTACCTCTGTCGGTTCCTTATATCCTATAGTGGAAAGTGCAGAAGCAATCTCCCTCGAAAGTGAAAATTGCTCAAATCCCTTTGTGTTATCTAATTTATCCATATTTCTCCTTGTATTTATCTATTTATTCATGCTCTGTATATTTCTGTGTCATATCAATATAAACCAAAGTCCCTTTTCCCGCCTGTGACTCGATTTTTAATCCAATTCCAAGCTTGTCCGCTGCTTTTCTGCACAGGTAAAGTCCGATACCTGAAGATTTCTTACTCATTCTCCCATTATAGCCTGTATAGCCACGTTCGAAGATTCGAGGAAAGTCTTCTTCCTCAATTCCGATTCCATTATCCTCAATCACAAGAATTCGGTCATTCGCATTGAACGTTTCCTTCATATATATAGAAATCTTCCCACCATTTTGTGTGTATTTCACAGCATTGGAAAGAAGCTGCTCAATCATAAATCCAAGCCACTTCTCATCTGTTTTCACCTTCACATTCAATTCTGTTAATTCCACAGTTATTTTCTTTCCAATAAACTGCGACGCGAACTTCTTGACCGCCTTGCGAACAACATTTTCCACATCATATTCATCAAAATTATAGTCAGATGACATATCCTCTAATCGAAGATAATTCATAACTGCATCCACATAAAAATCTATCTTGAACAACTGACGCTTTAGTTCACTTACATCCAGAGTCTCGCCTTCATTCTGTGTCTGAAGTATCATATCCATGGCAGAGATTGGCGTCTTAATCTGATGTGCCCACGTGGCATAATAATCGCGAAGGTCGGTCATCGACTGCACTCTCTGCTCATTAATTTCATATTTTTCAGAGATTAGTTTCGTCAGTAACTCTTGATAATCCTGTTCCACAATATCCTGTGATTCTGATAGTTCAATCTGATATACTTGCTCAGCTTCTAGACTATGCTTTAGATTTTTATGTCTGTTATAAAACTGAAAAAAATCCACTGCAAACGCAATCACATATACAAATGCCAGTAACTGCAAAGAATAAATAACAGGATTTAAAGATACCGAATATAAAAAGAACACAACTCCATGAACAACAGTAATCAATGCCAGCAGAATAATTATTTTTAATCTTCCTTTTAAATATGCTCCAAATAGCTTCATTCGATAATATATCCTGTTCCTTTCTTCGTCTTAATATAATCGGAAACACCTGCATCATCCAATTTTTTACGCAGACGATTTACATTTACCGTCAAGGTGTTATCATCCACGAAGGATTCATCCTCCCAAAGCTTCTCCATAATACTGTCTCTGCTGACTACCCTTCCAACATTCTCCATAAGGCACTGTAAAATTCGATATTCATTCTTGGTCAACTCTACCTTCGTATCCTGATATGTAAATGTCTGATCATTCAGATTCAACGTTCCACCTAGATGCTCAATCACATTGGTATTTTCCGTAAAATCGTAGGTTCTACGTAGCAACGCCTGAACTTTGGCAACAACCACATTCAAATCATATGGCTTTGTTATGAAATCATCTCCTCCCATATTAATTGCCATAACAATATTCATGTTATCTGACATAGAAGACAGGAATATGACTGGAACCTTTGACACTGAGCGAATCTGCGTGCACCAGTGATATCCATTAAAAAACGGAAGTCCAATATCCATCAGAACAATATGCGGATTAAATGTATGAAAATCTGTCATAACATTTTTAAAGTCTGTCACACACATCGCTTCATATCCCCACTTTTCCATATGGGATGCCAGTGTTTTTGCTATTACCTGATCGTCCTCTACTACCATTATTTTATACATCATTCATCTATCCCCTTTTATTTTGCTCATACTCAAGTTTTCTATATCATACCCTGTTATTGCATTCTTGTAAATATTGTAAAATTCTCATCTTTAAACCTGTTCTTCTTTATTTATAAAGTACATTTCACTTCTTAGATGTTTACATACAATTTTCAAACAATTTTATCAATATTTTTCTAAAATATCATTGACAGAAATGTGTTTTACCAGTAAAATAATCATTGCGTGTTCGAATATATTCGAGTTCGTAATATCTATATCATATGCGGAAATGTCGGAATTGGCAGACGAGCAAGATTCAGGTTCTTGTGTGGGTTTTCCACGTGAGGGTTCAAGTCCCTTTTTCCGCACTACTCTAAGTGCCTCAGGAAACTGAGGCGCTTTTTTGCTTCCAGACCTTCGGTCTGTCAGTCGCGCAAAAAAAAGATGCTAGAATGGCCCCCTTTCATTCCAGCATCTTCCCTTTTAAATTATGTATCTAATTCTAGTATTCCATAAACTCCTGAATATCCCTCAAAATATCTTCCATCTCCATCTCACCATCATTAATTGTTAGGTGTAATGGTTGGCTGATATCCAGACTAAAGATCCCCACCAGAGATTTCGCATCCACACAACTGTGACCCGATTCAATATCAAATCCACATGAATATTTGCTAATCTGACTCACAAATCTCTGTACCTTCTCTACCGAATCTAGCAAAACTGAAACTGTTAACATACTACATTTCCTCCTGTTGCTTTTTCTCTACTCTGTACGTGATGGTCGGACACGACCATACGCAACATTGTGCATCAACTTGTATGCAAATACAACGTTATTTCGAAAAATACAGGAAACTATTATTGCTTTTTGCGTATCCCAATGTCTCTGTACCGCGTACAAACATTACATTAATGGAGCAATAATACGGAGAATCTGTCCTGCAATCTTTTGACGAAGAGGATATCTGTTCACCGTCTCCGTCGTGATTTTCTGGCTCATTGAAAGTGTACGCTGATAATCATCTTCAATATCTTGAACAACATCATTGTGATATATATACGCTGCACATTCAAAATGCAAATACAAACTTCTAAAGTCCAGATTGATTGTTCCTACCGAAGCACGAATTCCATCGCTGACAAATATTTTCGCATGTACAAAGCCCGGCGTATACTCATATATCTGCACACCATTTTTAATCAGTTCCAAATAATAAGAATGTGCAAGCAAAAAAGCATACTTTTTATCAGGAATATGCGGCATGATAATGACAGTCTCTACACCTCTTTGTGCGCAATAAATCAAAGCAGATGTCATCTCATCATCCAGAATCAAATAAGGCGTCATAATATGTACATAATGCTTTGCCCGATTCAATATATCAATATAGACCTGTCTTCCAATGCGCTCCTTGCTAAACGGATTATCTCCGTAAGGTGTTACCATTCCGCCTGTATGCATTCCAGAATCGAATCCATTGTCAGTTTTACTCTCATCAGAGTACTCAACAGAATCTACATATTTATACAGTTCTTCCTTTGAAATATTATTTTTCTTCTCTGCCAGATTCCACATTTTCAAGAACATCAGTGTAAAACTCTTGACTGCAGGGCCTTTCACCATGACCGCAGTATCTTTCCAGTGTCCAAAGCGGACTTTCCGATTAATGTATTCATCTGCAAGATTGATTCCGCCTGTAAATGCAACCTTTCCGTCTACGACCAAAATCTTTCGATGGTCTCTGTTATTCTGATATGTCGATAATACCGGCTTAATCTGTGAAAATGCATGACTTCGAATTCTAAATTCCTCTAAATCCTTGTAATAGCCATAAGGAAGAAGCACCAAACTACACATACCGTCATACATAAATCGTACTTCTACGCCTTCTTTTACCTTCTCTTTTAAGATTTCAAGAATCGTATCCCACATATAACTCTTCGTAACTATAAAATACTCCATGAATATGAATTTCTTAGCATTTTTCAACTCTATAATCATCTGGGCGAATTTATCTTCTCCCAATGGGAAGAACTTTACACCATTTCCAGCATAGGCAGGATATCCTCCCGCCTGATTCAGATAGTGAACCAAGCCAGATTCTCCACCATCTGGACTGCTCGATACAATCTTGTCCACAACTTCTTGATCCTGCTTAAGATGTGTCGATAATTCACGTTCCATCAAGTTCAGTCGTTTCCTCATAAACTTTGTTTCCAATTGAAGATTCACAAAAAGAAACATCAACGTACCAAATACCGGGATTACAAGCACCGGAATCATCCACACCATTTTAAAGCTTGCATTATTCTCTTCATTTAGAATATAGATGACAGTAATTGCACCCATAATGAGAAAAATCGAATTAATGAGTGTCGAATATTCTGAGAGCCAGTAAAATGTTGCAAAGAGAACATATATCTGTAAAAGAAGAGATACTCCGATTACCGCAGTTCTACTGAAAACAACCCGGAGAATTCCTTTTGGTTTTCTCTTCTCCTTCCCATTTTGTCTCTGCATCTTACATTCTTCATAATTTTCATTACTCATAATCTATATCTCCCACTTCACTATGTTGAAATCGACTGTGCAATACCTCCCCGGATTCTTCCATATAAACTTCCGTTATAGACAATACAGTTTCTTCCATTCTTCTTTGCCTGATACAGCGCCTTATCTGCATTCTCATATAAGGATTTAAATGTCACCCCTCGTCCTGGAACGCCACTTGCAATCCCAATACTAACTGTAACATTCTTAGACACCATGCAATACGCGTGTGGTATTGCTTTCTTGGCAATATTCTTTCTGATTTTCAAGGCAAGTGCTGGCAAGTCCTCCTCATTCACATCCTGTATAAATATAAGGAACTCTTCTCCACCCGTTCTTGTGACTACATCTGTGCATCTCGCTGCTGATTCCTTTAACGTATCCGCAACAATTCGAAGGCAGGCATCCCCCTGGGGATGTCCAAATGCATCATTATACTTCTTAAAATAATCAATATCTAACGCAATCATCCCAACATTGATTTTATTCCTCTGGCAATACGGCCAGATGGCAGTTGCTCTGCGCTCTAATCCTCTTCTATTCAAAAGTCCTGTCAATGCGTCATGCTCGGAACTGCTGGTTTTTTCTTTCAGTCTACTTGTCATTTTCTGCTTTCTTAGAACCAGCTCATGTTCATACTTAATCAGAAAAATCATACAAACCTGCATAAATAGTAAATCTATTCCATCCCTCACCTCAATATGAAGCACGAACATCATCGCTGTCACCGCAGCCGTCTGTACAATTAAAAACACCCATCTGACACGTTCCTTCAGTGCCGGAACAAACACCAGATACAAACAAGTTAAGACATAGAATATCTGACTGCCAAACGCCCTCATATCACACATTGCAAATACCATCATTCCAGCAATCGTAGCTGCATAGCAGGATAAGTATATACCTGCATAGCCTCTAATATGATTTCGTTGCATCGCTGATCGAATCAAAACAATATATCCTGCTTCAATCACTTCCATAATTCCACAAAAACATAATAAAAATAATCCCCATCCCGTATTCCACTGAGCAATCACCTCAATTGCCCCTAGAATCGGGATTGCCACAACTGCACAAATTGATGATATATATGCCCGCTGCATATTAATCAAGTCAATTGACATATTATAATCCTGCGCTGGTCTCCTGTTCATACATCCCCCATTTTATCCAAAATCCCATTCTATCCCCATAAAACACATGAAGTAAGTATAGCAAATTAAAGATTGTTTTTCAATGAAATGAGAGATAAAGTAAAAAACCGGAATTGCAATCACAATTCATAACTTGAATTATAATCACTATCCGGTTTGTTAATTCTATATTCTGCGCATTTCAAACACTACAAGCATGTATATCCCATCAGATATTCATCCACTTCTCTTGCACAGTCACTTCCCTGTCTGATTGCTTTCACAACCAGAGACTGACCTGTATGCATATCTCCTGCTGTAAATACCTTATCAACATTAGTTGCAAACCCTTCTGTGGAGGTCTTCACATTGGTACGCTCAGTTAATTCCACCTTAAACGCATCTGCAATATATTTCTGAGTCCCTAAGAAGCCCGCTGCAATCAGAACTAATTCACATGGAAGCTCCTGTTCTGTTCCTTCCACTGGAACCATCATTCTTCTGCCAGTTTTTTCATCTGTCTTAGATTCCAGACTTACTGTAACCACTGACTTCAGATTGCCCTTTGCATCTTTCTTGAATTCTTTCACTGTTGTTGTATAGATTCTTGGATCATGTCCAAACACAGCAATTGCTTCCTCCTGACCGTAGTCTGTCTTGCAGACTAATGGCCACTGAGGCCATGGATTGGTTGCAGCACGTGTGTCCGGTGCCTTTGGCATCATCTCCAACTGCGTAATAGACTTGCATCCATGTCTGATTGATGTGCCAACGCAGTCATTACCAGTATCACCACCACCAATTACGATAACATTCTTTCCCTTAGCTGAGATATAATTACCATCTGAAAGATTGGAATCTAATAAGCTCTTTGTGGTTGATTTTAAGAAATCTACCGCAAAGTAAATTCCCTTTGCATCACGTCCAGGTGCACTGATATCTCGAGGATTTGAAGCTCCACACGCAAGCACCACTGCATCATATTCGTCCATGAGCTTCTTAGCCTTTACATTTTCACCGATATTTGCTTCTGTGACAAATTCCACACCTTCTGCCTTCATCACATCTAACTTACGATCAATAACGTGTTTCTCCAGCTTCATATTCGGAATTCCATAACGAAGTAATCCGCCGACTCTGTCAGCTCTTTCATATACAGTTACAGAATGCCCTCTGGAATTCAGTTGATCAGCAACTGCCAAACCTGCAGGCCCTGAACCAACAACTGCTATTCTCTTTCCAGTTCTTACCTTAGGTGGCTTTGGACCTGCCCAGCCATTGGCATAAGCATGTTCAATAATTGCCATTTCATTTTCTTTAGTACAGACCGCTGCGTCCTCTGTCATACCACAAGTACAAGCCTTCTCACAAAGAGCAGGACATACGCGGCTTGTAAACTCAGGAAAGTTGCTTGTCTTATGAAGGCGATGATAAGCCTGCTCCCAGTTTCCTGTATATACCAGATCATTCCACTCAGGAATCAAGTTATTTAATGGACATCCTGATGTCATTCCCTTGATTGTCATACCAGACTGACAGAAGGGTACACCGCAGTCCATACAGCGTGCACTCTGCTTTCTCTGTTCCGCTTCTGAAAGTGGAGTATGAAACTCATTAAAGTTCTTAATTCTCTCTTTTGGTGAAACCGCTTTGGCGGTGGCTCGTTCATATTCTAAAAATCCAGTTGGTTTTCCCATTAGATTATTCTCCTTTCGATTCTTTGTTTCCTCCAGTTATTACTTCGTTGCTGCCATGAATGCTTCGATCTGCGCCTGTTCGCTGCTTAATCCCTTTTCTTCCATCTGTACGATTCTATTCAACATCTTCTTATAATCGTGTGGCATGATTTTCTTGAACTTTGGAAGATATGCTCCGAAGTTATCAAGAACTTCCTTGCCCTTCTTAGAATTGGTATAAGCAACATGTTCTGTAATTAAATCTTTCAGTTCTAACACATCATATTTATCAGTCACAGGCTCCATTGAAACTAACGCTTTATTCACTCTCTTGTAAAGACTTGTGTCTTCATCAAGAACATAAGCGATACCACCGCTCATACCTGCTGCAAAGTTCTTACCTGTCATACCAAGAACCACTGCGCGTCCACCTGTCATGTATTCACAACCATGATCACCACAACCTTCAACTACTGCTGTTGCACCTGAGTTACGAACGCAGAAACGTTCTCCAGCAACACCGTTGATGAATGCCTTTCCGCTGGTAGCACCATATAAAGCAACATTTCCAATAATGATATTCTCGTCTTCCTTATAAGTAATTCCAGTTGGAGGATATACAACCAGCTTACCACCAGATAATCCCTTACCAAAGTAATCATTGCTGTCTCCAACCAGTTCTAATGTCAATCCCTTTGGTACAAATGCACCAAAGCTCTGTCCACCAGCGCCATTACATTTCACAGTGTAAGTATCCTCTTCTAGACTTTCGCCGAATCTTCTGGTAATCTCTGCACCAAGAAGTGTTCCTACAGAACGGTCTGTATTGGTTACATCAACTTCTACACTTCTCTTCTGACCTTCATCCATTGCCGATGCAAACTTCTTAATCAGGGTCTTCTCATCAATGGTCTTCTCTAATTCAAAGTCATAGACATTCTTCTTATTATAATGAATGCTGGATGCTTCCTTCACATATGGATTATCTAGAATTGCTGACAAATCAATCTTACCTGAACGTCCGCTGTCCTCTACTTCCTTTGATTCAAGAAAATCTGTACG
>JAQUVV010000102.1 GCA_028693195.1 Lachnospira sp. | reverse complement strand
TTTACACAGATTTAGCAGTGATTACGGCAGATGAAGCCATTGCCATTGAGGCAAATGAAGTATTCCAGAATCTCTGTATGGCACAGGTTATGGAAGAAACTCATGAACTTCTTGCTTCTCCAAAGTGTCTTCAGAATCGTGTCATGGATATGATTGATGAGGAGATTGCCCATAAGAAGAATGGGGAAGAAGCCTATATCGGGTTAAAGATGAATTCTGTGACAGATAAGAAGATTATTGATAAGTTGATTGAAGCCTCTAGAGCTGGGGTTCGTGTTGATATGGTCATTCGTGGCATCTGCTGCCTGATTCCAGGTATTGCAGGTGCAACAGAGAATATTCATGTGAGAAGTATTGTTGGAAGATATCTTGAACACTCCAGAATATATATATTTGGTGTGGGAGAATGCGAGAAGATCTATATCTCCTCAGCAGATTTTATGACTAGAAATACAGAAAAACGTGTAGAAATTGCAGCTCCAATCAAGAGCCCAGAATTAAGAAAACGAATTCATGATATGTTCGAAGTATTTCTTTCAGATAATGTGAAAGCCAGAATCCTAATGCCAGATGGAATCTATAAAAAACATGTCATCTCGAAAGAAGACAAGCATATCGATTCTCAGGAATACTTCTTTGATGAGGCATATGAACAAGCAAAGAAGTGACGAAATAAAATCATTACACATAACTAATATTACGGACAGTATGACTATAATTGTAGTCATACTGTCCGTTTAATATGAATTATATTTTGAAATTATATTATAGCATCACTCCCGATTTTTCTTTACTATGCTCAATCTTTTCATTCATTTTCACAAATGGTTTATAAAGCACAAGCCCTATGAGCAGTGAAATGAGTACGTAGATGCACAAGGAACCAAGACATTTCCAGTAATAGGAGCCATATAGACCACCAATAGTTTCACGAAGAGCATCCATGGCATATGGAAATGGTAAATACTTATATATGCTCTGGTAAACAGAAGGGAGGACTTCAATAGGGAAGGTTCCACCGCTTCCAGCAACCTGAATGACCATGATAATAATAGCAAGAGCCTCACCGATGTTCTCAAATGCTACAGTTAGGGAATACATAAACAGTGTAAATACAAAGCTTGCAACGGAGCAGGCAAACCAGAAACGAATTGGATATTTACATTGAATTCGAATATAGAACATATTTCCTAAAACAATCAGCAGTGCCTGTGTCTCAATAAGAGAAGCACGACTGTTGCTGATTGCAGCACTAAAATCATTGGCATTTCCATTCATTTCAGAATATATTGATGAAACAGAAGATAGAACGTTCTGTATGGTCGATAGGTTATCTGATAATGAGGAAGATAAACCGTCTAACGAATCGATTTTATTGTTACTGATGATTGACTGCAGGGTTGAATTAACCTGTTCTTTGACTGCAGTTTTTGCTTTGTCAGTTATCTTGGGAGCAATCGCATTCTTTTTCTGGTTGCAGTAATATTGAATCTCAGGATGGCTTAAGTCACTGGAAAGAAAGCTGACCATATTGGAGGAAAAATCTGCAGGGATAATTAATGCTGCGTAATAATCTCCGCTGTATACTCCGTCAATGGCCTCTTGTGATGAATCTGGAAATACCCAGCCAATGGTGTCATTGCCTTTTAATGAATCAATGATTTTTGTACTAATATCTAATTCAATTCCATTAATATTGGTGCCAGAGTCATCAGTTGCAACAGCAACCTGAATTCTGGAGGTTGATGCGGAACCATATGGGTCCCAGTTCGATAAAATATTGAACCATGCATAGAGAGATGGAATGATCGTAAGACCAATCAATACTACAATGGCAATAACATTGGTACGTATTTTATTTAAATCATGTTGAAATACCCTTAAAATATTTTTCATATGTTCCTTCTCCTTTGTTAATCACCGATGAGATGATTATGTTCATTACGCATCTGAATTCCAAGTTCCTTCAGCTTTTCCTGCATTTCATAATCCAGATAGGCAACGGTTACAAGATAACCGGCAATGATGAATAATGAAATAACCCAAAGGGTAAGGAAAACAACCTTGGAACGGTTCATAACAAATAGTAGAATTAAGAAAATCATTGGTATGATAGCGATGCACCATAGGCCAACCTTAATTCTAAGCTGATTCTTTCTATGTAATTCTTCGCTGAACTTTTGAATCTGAGACATGCTGGATTCGAATTCAGAGATCTGTGATTTGGTAAATTTCATGGATAGCCTCCTTTTTATATTGATATGATACGAAATATACATGAATATGGCATTTACATCATATCTGTATCCTTCATTCGCTTTTCGAAGAAGTGGTTCAATCCGATAAATGGAATTCGAATCAATAATCCAACGAGAAGTGCTCCCAGGGCGAATACCAGAAGTTGTAGTAGATAGATACCATAATCATTATGATAACAACCACTGATGGCTTCCCTCATTGCATTGATGGCATAAGGAAATGGAAAGTATAAGTAAACGGTTTTGAAAAAATCAGGAAGAAGCTCAATAGGATAGGTTCCACTTGAGCCAGCAATCTGAATTACTACCATTACAACTGCAAGTGCTTTTCCAACATCTCCAAAGGAAAGAGTCAGGGTATAAATCAGTAATGTGAATACGAAGCTTGCAATGGATGCTGCTAAAAAAAGCAATCCAGGATGTAAACACTTGATCTTTAACAGATAGAGGTCACCAAGCACAACAATGACTGCCTGAATTTGTCCCATAATTAAGAATAAAATCAGTCGTCCAAAGTATCTCTGGTGTGGTCTTGCATTCATGTATTCTTCGTCCTTATAGTCGACCTGGCACTTGATTAATGCCACGAGAATAATGGCACCGACCCATAATGCCAGGGTTGTATAAAATGGAGTGACAGAGGTTCCGTAATTAGCTGCCTGATATACATCCACCTGTGCTACCTTTACGGGATCTGATAAGAACTGTGCATAGGTTTCTGCATCAGCATTCAATAATCCCATCAATGTCTCATATGCATTGCTTTCGTTGACGTCAGATAATTGCCCTGAAATATTATCGATTCAGGCAGATAATTGTCCAATGATTGTTTTCGTATCTGTAAGTGACTGATTTGCACTTGTAATCATGCTGGTTGTGCCAACTAAGAGCTGTGCGATTCCATCTATCCCATCCGCAGCATCTGTCAGGCTATTGGTTATATTTGAGAGAGAAGAGGAAATTGCCTGCTTTAAGGAGACAACTGAAGTAGATATCATACTCTCATATACGCGGTTGACACTATCGATTTTTTCTACGCATGCATCTAGAATCGGTTTCAGTAATTCATACTTTGCTTCAATCAAGGCTGGACCATCCTTTACAATATCAGAGGACTGCTCGATCATTTGCTTAGCGAGGTCTGTAATAATAGATACCGATTGCAGCTGGTTCTGAATGGATTCAATAATAGATGAATCTATTCCATTAATATTCTTTAATTGTTCAAAGACTTCATTCAAATCAGTATTTTGCTGAATTAATGCACTTAGTTCGGTGGCGGCTTTCTTCAATTCATCTGCGGCTTCTGGTGCATTGTCTTTTACTTTGGAAGCAGCAGCTTCTAGATTAGATTGAATCTGAGCGGAAACCTGTGACATAGTTTTTAGCGTGTCTTCTAGCTTCTCATTTAGAGAATCCACGGTTTGTGTAATTGTTGTGTTCATCTGACCGGCGGTGGAGACAGAAGTACTAATTGCACTTTTTACATCTGGAAGCATATCGTGAATCTTCATTAGACTAGAAGACAGTTGATTATTACTTGCAATAAATGTATCAATCGTGCTGTTATAATTGTCAAGATTCGTGCGAATGCCTGTAATATCGGCAATCAATGTATCTAATGTATCCTTGTCGTCAGCTGAAAGTGTATTCAGATGCTCTAAAGCAGTCTTTACAACGACTTCAATGAATTCTGTATTAATATTCTGTTGAAGGGTGGAAGTGCCAGTACCCGTAATCTTTGTTGCAACAGCATTCTTTTTAGAATTTTCATAATAGGTGATTGCAGGATGATTCAGTCCGTTATTTAAGAAATCATAGAGACTATAACTAAAATCTTTTTCCACAATAATGGTTGCATAATATTCACCACTATATAGCCCCTCCATGGCGTCTTCCTTTGTTTCTGGAAAAAGCCATCCAATCTTTGTGTTGTCATGGAGCTGAGCAACAATCTGATTACCCATATTAACGGTATTCTCATCATTCTGTTTGTAGCCTTCGTCCTCGGAGAAGACAGCTACTTTAATTGAGGCGGTATTAGCATATGGATCCCAGTTGGAGTAAATGTTAAACCAGGCATAAAGCGATGGAATAATACATAATCCAATGGCAATTACAAGAGCAAAAAGATTTCGTGAAAGACCACGTACGTCTTTCACGAAAATATGTAGAATTGTTTTCATTGGTAACCTCATACTGCGACTGTGTTTTTGGAGCGAAATGCGAATGAATTCGCATGATGATTCAAGCTTGTGCGCAGCTCAAACTTGTGGTTGAAAAATCATTTCAATCTATGACTCCAGATAATATAAAAATATGCATATATTATAATACTTTGAGGATACCAATGTAAACAAATAGATATTGTAATTTCTAAATTAACATTTTAGCTGGCAAGTTCGTTCTGTGCTTCGCAGCTGGCTTCTTCTAAATATGCCACACCGAAGGAGCCGGGACCAATATGAGTACCTACGACACAGCCGATGTTTCCGGTATAGGCATGAACCAGATTTACGGAAGAGTGTGTACGTTCAACAAATGATTGCAGCGATTCTTTAGCATTGGCATGCCCATAGACAAATGTGGAATCTTCCACAAGGCTGGATGTTTCCAACTGCTCAAAGATAAATGTAGCAGCGGATTTTTTTCCACGTGCTTTACATGCAATCTGGACAGTCCCATCTACGATTTCAATGACTGGTGTGATTTTTAATAAAGAACCAACCAACGCAGCAGATGAGGAGAGTCGTCCACCTTTCTGAAGATATTTTAAAGAACCTGCCATGGCATATACGCGGATATGATCAGCCATTTCCAGACAGGAATGCACCATCTGATCAAGGAAGAGTCCTTGACTACGCATGCGTAGGGCTTCACGAATAAGGAGAGATGTACCGATTGAAACACTTTTGGAATCAATCAATTCGATGCAGGCAGCAGGACATTCATCACGAACCATTTCAGCAGCAATAGATGCTGACTGAAAGGTACCACTTAATTGGGATGAAATAAAAATGCCAAGAATCTGGTCACCGACTTCGGTATATTTCATGAACAGGTCTTTAAAAATAATAGGAGATGGCTGGGATGTAACAGGAAGTTCTTCACAGCTTTCTAACTTCTGATAAAATTCTTCATTGGAAAGTGTGAACCCATCTAAATATTCCTCGTTTCCAAAACGAACAGTTAATGGAACAATATGGATGCCAAGTGCAGCGGCTTCCTCTTTGTTAATATCACAGGTGCTATCGGTAATAATCTGAATCATGGTTTATTCTCTCTTTCTTTTGTTGTTAATGATTTATTGTTTCACTTGAACCAAGAAATATAGGAGTAAGAAATTTCTTGATTCGTATTTACGACTCGGCTGTATACGATGTTGTTTATAGTTTGAATATCAAACTATATGCATTATATAGAATGCATTTTAGCTTGTCAATCTATTTTGGATATCAAATTAAATAGAATGTTGTTTTTATTGAGATACATAGAATGAGAATTGACATTTACTTGTGGTTCATAACTAGATGATGTGGTATAATGAACTACTTTAAAACGACTATTAGAAAAGTATTTGCAAAATGAAATGGAGAATACAGATATTATGAATGAAGAAAAGCAGTATAAGCATCATCCAAAGATTCTTGCAGTTGCAGGAAAAGGTGGAGTAGGAAAGACATCACTGGCAGCAGTTATGGTGAAGCTATTAGTGGAAGTGTATCCTGACAAGAAGATTCTTGCCATTGATGCAGATCCAGCGGTTGGACTTTCTACTGCGCTTGGTGTGGATGTAGCTATGACTATAGATGATATTAGAAAAGAAGTTGTCAGTACGGTAGAGAATGGGGATACAAAATCTGCCATGGAATTGTTAGGTGAGGCAGAATATCGAATCTATGATGCACTTGTGGAACAGGATGGATATGCATTTATTGCCATTGGACGTCCGGAAGCAGCAGGCTGTTATTGTAAGATTAATACATATTTGAAAGCAGTTATTAGTATGTTGTCTGATAATTTTGATTACGTGGTCATTGATGGAGAAGCTGGTATTGAGCAGATTAATAGACGTGTCATGGAGAAGGTGACTCATTTACTCTTGATTACAGATTCAAGTAAGAAGGGAACGCAGGTTATTAAGACGATTAAGAATGTTGCAGATGAACTTGTGATGTATGAGAAGGTGGGGGCGATTGCAAATCGAATTCCAGATGAATCAGTTCTTTCACTGATGGATACAGGTGATATCCCGATTTTAGCAGGTATATGTGCAGATTCTGAATTGACAGAGTATGATTTGACCGGGAAGAATGTGTTCTATCTACCAGAGGATGCAAAGATTGTACAGGGAGCAAGAAAAGCACTTGTGGAGCTTGGAATTTTCTAGGAATAAAATAATGTATAAAGCATAAAGCAGGGAGAGTTATGAAGGATTTAAAACATATTTATTATTTTGAAAAGTTGCTTGAGGATGCCAATAATGATTTGGTTCGGCAAGCAGAAGTGGATGGACAAATTGTCATCGGAAGTGTCTGTTCTCAGATTCCAGAGCCACTATTAAATCTGCCTGGATGTTTCTCAGTGAGACTTCGTGCACCAAGAACAGGCTCGATTGAGATGGGAACCTATTATATGAGCAGTCTGCTCTGTGAATGCTGCAGAGCTATTTTAGAGCGGGCCATTGAAGGTGGATATAATTTCCTGGACTGTATATTGGCACCAGATGCCTGTGCACAGATGAATCGTTGCGTGGAGAATATTGATAAACAGCATTTGATTGAAAAGGAACATTTTTTCGTGAGTTATGCAGATGTACCGATGAAGTCGGATGCGTCAGCATTAAAGCATTATGTGAAGCAGATGCGTTTGCGTGTGTTAGAACCATTGCAGGAAAAGTTCGGAATAGATGTGTCGGATACTGCACTTTGCAAAGCTGTTGAGGAGCATAATCGTATCTGTAAAATCATGACTGAAATCGGAGATTTTAGAAAACAGGAAAATCCTGTAATTACAGGGTATGAATATGCAGTTCTCTGTCTTGCTACATATAGCTGTCCGAAAAATCTTTTAGTAGAGAAACTTGAAGAAACATTGGAAGAATTAAAGACAAGAGAACCTGATGCAAAGAATCCATACAAGGCAAGAGTTGTTATGGTTGGCTCTGAGATTGATGATCCGGATTTAATTCGTTTAACGGAAGAGGCAGGGGCACTTGTTATTGCAGATCGGTATTGTTTTGGCTCACTGCCAGGTCGTGTGGAGATTGTGTTAAATGATGAGGAAGATGTGCTGACACAGATTTGTGCATTCTACCTAAAGACAGGACAGTGCCCACGGTTTATGAATACAGATAAGATTGTGGAACGTAAGGAATATGTTCATCAGCTTGCACAGGATTATCAGGCGGATGGGGTGATTTATCAGCAGTTAAAGTTCTGCGATTACTGGGGATATGAACGTGCCCTGGCAAGCCATGTTATGCGGGATGATTATGGATATCCAGTACTTTCTATTGATCGTCCATATGTGGTTGGTAATTCTGGTCAGTTAAGAACTCGTGTGCAGGCATTTGTGGAAAGTATTGAGATTAAAAAGCTGAATAAATAATTAATATATAATTGCTAAATTATCTATGTTACTTAAGATGTACACTAATCATATAGTTTACACAGGCACGCTTTCGCTACACCTCGCTCGTTGCGTTACATAAGCTGATAAAGAACATCAGCTAAGTAACGACGGCTCACTAGTACCTGCTTAAAACTATATGAATATTGTACATCTTGATATGAGTTATGAGTTTTGCAATTAGATAAATAATAATGATAATAAGGAGTATGCGAATAAATATGAGCAAAGAAATAGGTGGTAAGAATCTAGGCAGCTTCTACGTTGGCAAGAAAGCCAAGAAGCGCAGGGAGTGGCGTGGATTAAAAGATACTTGGTACGATTACTGTGAGTGGTTGAGTATCTGGAAGACGTTAATATGTTTTATGGTGAAGCCGAACAACTTAAGAGGCTTTTTTAGATATCGCTGGATGGTGAATTACCTGGCTGTGCCAGATTTCTTTGATCGTCATACGGAAGGAATGCGTGGAACACAGCTTCGTCTGGCACATACGGGATTGAAGCTGATTGTAGTGGATATGTGTGGAATGTTAAAGGATATCTTTCGGGCAGATCCAGCTATTGGAAATGATAAAGCATTTAACGATAAGATTGTTCTTTTTGATGAGAATATGATGAGTGAAATTATGAATGGATTTCCAAATCTGAAATGGCTGTCAGCGGAAGTTCCAGCAATTTATACAAGTTCTATGATGAATCAGCAGGGGGTAACCCATTACATTGATATTGCGCAGCAATATGGGATCCCTGGAGATGTATGTCCAATGCCTGCTGCCGAGTTAGGTCTTGCAATAGATGACGATTTTCCTTTAATTGGAAAGTGTGCCATTCAGTGTAATACCACATGTGATGGAAGTTTAATGGGAAATGGATTGGAAGCGAGAAGATTCAAGATTCCAACATTTCAGCTTGCTGTGCCAATTCGTCATACGCAGGAAAGTGTGCAGGATT
>JAQUVV010000101.1 GCA_028693195.1 Lachnospira sp. | reverse complement strand
CCTTCTTAGTAGCAAAACCTCTTTTAAGTTTTCTGCATTGTTTTCCAGTCCAGTCTTTGTACATTACAGAGGCGTACCAAGTACCTCTTTTCTTGTCTTTATAGACTGCCATCCTTATCGCCTCCTTTATTCTCTGGGACACCATAGAAACGTTCATTAAAATATTGTCTGCTTACTTTTCCCGGAAGAACTAAAAATCCCTCCTTTTTCAATTCGCTATTTAAAGAACGTAATATTCGATATGCTTTGGATTCAGAAACCTCTAATACTTTTTGTATCTCTGCTACAGATATAAATGCTGATGTTTTATTCATAATCAAACCTCCTACACAGTTACTTTTGTTTTCACTATATATTTGGGTTGAAATTTTCTTGATTGCTAAATTTTTTTGGATTTTTTTTAGAAAATGAAAAATTTGAAAGAAAATGAAAATATAGATAGGTTTTGGAATGATTCTTGATATATTCCCGATACAGAAAAAATTAACTCGAACTGTATCATAGGTGTATCATATACATAAAAAAATAGCCCGAAACCTCACATTTCTGTTAGGTTTCGAGCTAAGAATGGCTTAAAATCAAGTGTTTTGAAAACACTAGCGAACCACTTCAGGTCACTCAAATTCAATCGTAGCAGGTGGCTTACTCGTGCAATCATAAAGCACCCTGTTAACGCCCTTAACTTCATTAACAATTCTATTCGCAACCAAGCTCAATACATCCCAAGGGATCTGAGCACAGTCAGCTGTCATGAAGTCTGCTGTACATACGGCACGAAGTGCAACTGCGTAGTCGTAAGTTCTTTCATCGCCCATAACACCAACGGAACGCATGTTGGTTAATGCTGCGAAGTACTGACCGAGGTCTTTGTCTACGCCTGCTTTGGCGATTTCTTCACGGTAAATGTAGTCTGCATCCTGAACGATTTTAACCTTCTCAGGTGTAACTGCACCGATGATACGGATTCCAAGACCTGGGCCTGGGAATGGCTGACGGCTTACTAAGTATTCTGGAATACCAAGTTCGCGTCCTGCTTTACGTACTTCATCCTTGAAGAGCATACGAAGAGGCTCAACAATTTCCTTGAAATCAACATAGTCAGGAAGTCCGCCTACATTGTGGTGAGACTTGATTGTTGCTGATTTTCCAAGACCTGATTCGATAACGTCTGGGTAAATAGTTCCCTGTACAAGGAAATCTACTGTGCCAATCTTCTTTGCTTCATCTTCGAATACACGAATGAATTCTTCACCGATGATCTTTCTCTTTGCTTCTGGTTCTTCTACGTCTTTTAACTTCTCGTAGAATCTATCCTGTGCATTTACACGAATGAAGTTTAAGTCGTATGGACCTTCTGGTCCAAATACTGCTTCCACTTCATCGCCTTCATTCTTACGAAGAAGACCGTGATCTACGAATACACATGTCAGCTGCTTACCAACTGCTTTCGCAAGCATAACAGCTGCTACTGATGAATCAACACCGCCGGAGAGGGCACATAATACCTTACCGTTTCCAACCTTTGCACGAATTTCTTCAATTGTGCGTGCCACGAAATCATCCATCTTCCAATCACCAGCGCACTCACATACATTGTATAAGAAGTTGCGTAACATCTGCTGTCCTTCAACAGAATGCATAACTTCTGGATGGAACTGTACTGCGTAAAGCTTCTGGTCTGCATTTTCCATAGCTGCAACTGGGCAATTTGGTGTATGACCTGTTACCTTGAAGCCTGCTGGTGCTTCCGAGATATAATCTGTATGGCTCATCCATGTTGTTGTTGTAGCATGAACGCCTTCAAATATCTTAGATGCTGTATCGACTTCTACGTCCATCTTTCCGTACTCGCTGACAGGAGCTGTTGCAACCCTTCCGCCAAGCTTGTGCGCCATCAGCTGTGAACCATAGCAGATACCAAGGATTGGCACGCCGATTTCAAATATTGCTTTATCATAACTAGGTGAAGTCTCTTCGTAGACACTGTTTGGTCCACCTGTGAATATAATACCCTTTGGATTCTTCGCCTTAATTTCTTCTAATGATGTTGTATATGGCAGTACTTCTGCATACACGTTACATTCTCTGACACGTCTTGCAATCAACTGATTGTACTGTCCGCCAAAGTCAAGAACAATAACTAATTCGCTCAATTTATCCTCCTTAATCTATCGCCGAAGCGACGTCCATAGTCAGAGTGGTTTCCACTCTGACAAGTTTCCTCTGCAAATGTTCCATCTGCCCGAACCATTCCGCACACACGCACACTACAGATATTTATAAGTAAATCAATTATACATAAACGAACCACATTTCGCAACATGTAAATCTGCCCATATCTTGCGGAAATCTTGCCCAGTTACTGTTCACTTCGTTTACAGCAACATGCTTCGCCAGGCACACAAATCACAAAAGATGTAATTTGGCACTCATTATCTCAACAGCTCCAGCAGCTCATCCTTGTCAAATGTAGCACTTCCCACAGCATCACCGCTAATGACCTGGTCTGCCAGCTCCTGCTTCTTCTCCTGAAGCTTCATAATGTTCTCCTCGATGGTGCCCTTGGCTATAAGTCGGTAGACTGTGACTGGATTGTCCTGCCCGATTCGGTGGGCACGGTCTGTTGCCTGATTCTGTGCTGCCACATTCCACCATGGATCATAGTGAATGACAATGTCTGCTGCCGTCAGGTTCAGTCCTGTTCCGCCCGCCTTCAAAGAGATACAGAATACCGGCACGTCGTCATGTTGAAATGCATCTACCAGCTGGGCACGTTTTTCCTTGCTTGTCGCACCTGTTAGCTCATAATATCGGATTCCCGTATCTGCAAGCTTCTTCTCGATTCGATCTAGCATAGATGTAAACTGTGAAAACAGCAGAATTTTATGTCCACCATTCACTGCATTTTGAATCATCTCCATACACAGGTCAAGCTTCGCAGATTCCTTCTTGTACCCATCCATCACTAATGCAGGATCACAGCATAGCTGTCTAAGCCTGGTCAACTCTGAGAGAATCTGAATCTTGCTCTGTCGGAATTCCGAATCGGAAGTCTTGTCCAGAATGATTTTCAGTCGCTGAACATGCGCATCATAAAGCTCCTTCTGCTCGCCTTCCAGCCTTGCAAACACATTTTCTTCTGTCTTATCTGGAAGCTCGGTCAATACATTTTTCTTCAGCCGACGAAGAACAAATGGGCCAATCATCTTCTGCAGTCGCTCCATACAGGCTTCATCCTGATTCTGCACAATTGGCAGTTCCAGCTCTTTTCGGAATCGTGTATAGGAATAGAGAAAACCCGGCATAACGAAATCAAAGATGCTCCACAGCTCACTGAGGGAATTCTCCACAGGCGTACCCGTCAATGCCAGCTTGAAATCTGCCTGAATGGACTTCACTGCTCTTGCCGCCTGGGTATTGTGATTCTTAATATACTGTGCCTCATCAATCACACAGTTCGCAAAATGTAACTTCTCATAAATCTCTAAGTCACGCTTTAGCAAATCATAGGATGTTAGAAGCACTGCATCCTCTGGAGACTGCTCAATAATCTCCTGTCTCTGCTGTGCCGTACCAATGACCATGACGCCTTTCAGCTTCGGTGCGAATCGTTCCAACTCACTGTTCCAATTAAAGACTAAGGAAGCTGGAGATACAATCAAGCTGCGATATCCCATGTTTTCCTCATTTTCTTCACCTATGATTTGTTCTTCTACCGGTTTCCTACGCTTCTTTCCTATGCGCTCTGACTCCAGTAGCGTAATCACCTGCAATGTCTTTCCAAGTCCCATGTCATCTGCCAGCACGCCGCCAAAGCCATTGGTCTTCAATGTTTTCAGCCAGAGATATCCACTCTTCTGATAAGGTCTAAGAATCTTTTTCAGAGATGTTGGAATCTTGAAATCATTATCTTCTGGCTTCTTCATGTGTGCAATCAACTTCGTGAACTTCTCATCCCGCACGATATCTAACTGATAATCTTCCTCGAATCCATCTGACTCCAAAGCTCCATCTAATCCATCAGATCTATCTTGCCCGAATCTCCTCTCACCATCAATTCCAAATTCCCCAGAGACTCCATCTGTCCCTGCAAGCTCAACATTACCATCTAAACCTCGATTCTCATGAAGACCATATTCCCGCTCAAGTCTTCTCTTTTCCAGCATTTCTTCCAGATACAATGCCCGAAATGCAGGAACTGAAATCTTCTTCTGCGCCATCTGGGCATCTGTTAGCTGCATTCCCTCCTTCATTTCAAAGAGTGCTTCGAACTGTCCCTGGGCTATCTCCACGAAATCACCAGATTTCAAACGATAATATTTCTTTTTGCGGTCATATCTAGATAGAATTTCTGCCAACTGATGATTGCTCACATTTCCTGCCAACAGACTGAGATTCAGCACATTTCCTGATACAGAAACTCCCATCTGAACCTTGGAAGATGCAATCACATTGATTCTCTTTAGCGCATCCGAGACGTAAACCTCCCCCAAATGTCCGAATTCTTCAATTCCCTTCGTCAGCAATTCATAGAGAACGTCGTCGTCATCACTTAACACCATGGAATCCGATGTGCTGTCATAAGCATTAAAGTAGGAGGATACTTGTGCTGCCGCCTGCAATTCTGCCTGCAGATCACGTTCTCCCGCCTCAGCGATTGCCTCCATCTTCTGATTCTGATTGTCGCTGAGTGCTGTCAGCTTCTGATAATTCTTGTCAAACACATTGTATTCTCGCTGACCATAGACTGCCACCAGCCTTGCGCTGACCATATTCTTCTGCGGTGCGTCCAGATAAATCTTATATGCAATCTCCACCTGCTCTTCTGGCTGGTAATTTCTAGTGGATACATCCATTCTTCGTTTTAACGCAGGAAGCATCGTCCGTTCAAAAAGCGGAACATCCTCACTGTTGACATATAGATGATTCTCGCATTTATCCATACATTTGACAAAATCTAGTATTTCCTCGACCTCGGCAATGGGCTCCATGTACACCACCTGATCAGCAAATGTCATATAATACCGTTCACCGGCAACCGCCGTTAACTTTTCCAATTCCAACTGTAAGCCGCGCTTGGTCACTTTCGCATTGGTTTCATCCTGTTTCTCTTTAGACATACCGCCACGTGCACTCGTAGCTCCTACACCTTTGCCTTGGTTCACCCCTTCAACAAAAAGCTTCCGCTCATACCCGCCCATGAAAATGTTCCATCTGCGCTCACGACTGTTCTCCAATGCAAGATCAATCTTCTCTCCACTTGCCAGCAGCAGCTCCTCTAAGTCCTTTCCTGTCAGCTTAATATATCTTAACTTCGGATAATCGTAGCGATAATTATTATTAAAGTAAGAGGTGTATACCGTCTGTCTATAATAGATCTTATTTTGTTCTACCCAGCTACACAGATATTTAACCAGTTTCTGAGATTCCCGATCAAATGCCTCCATACTGTGAACAAATTTCAATTTTTGACCATACGCATAATTTTCCAGTTTCTGAATTCGCTCACAAAATGCAAAGATATCCTTGAGCACATACATTTGGGTCGTTCCCACCTTGAACTCCACACCTGCTGCTTCAAATCGAAGGCTATCGAACACCACATGTGCCTCAAAATGCACTTGTCCATAGATACTGCGATTCACCAAAGGAAGCAGCTTGGTAGTGCTGACATTCTGTAAAAGCTCTAAAAATTCAGAATTCGTCTTCTCTTCATACACCGGCTTCTTCCATGCATTTCTGCGTTCCTGCCCCTTGCCCACAGCATTTCGCATCATCATGAACTCCGCCATCATATTATTCTTCATCTTGTCCTGATTATACTTCAAAAGGACAGCCACACAGTGCTTGCAGATTGGAAATATCTGTTCCTCAAATGCTGGACACTGACAATGCACGTAAATAATCTCATCTGTCTCACAATCAATGGTCACGTGCACCTCATACATCTTCCCTGAGCTGCCTTCCACTATAGCTTCGATATCATCGAGACTGCCGTCTGGCTCTATTTGCATTTTCTTAATCTTTCCAGTCAGAAACAGATTCATTCCCTTCGTAAATGCTTTATTTCCCGACTGTCTCCGAATCAAATCCTCAGAAATCATACCGCCTGTGTCCTTTCATATATTCCACCCACTACATCTATCACTCTAACGAAATTGTTACATAGGAACTTCATTCCATCATTCATATCTTTTTGTCAAGTTATAACCAGATGCATTCCGTTCGTTGCATTCCATTCATTCAGATTCACTTTTCATTCACCTGATTCAACGCATCTACCACGTCCATCACACCAAACAGACTGTCACATACCTCATAAGTCAGCTTACGAATCTCATCATCAATAATAATAGTATCCGGCACATGAACCACGCGCATTCCCGCTGCGAATCCCGCCTTAATTCCATTAATACTGTCTTCAATAACGATTGCATGTTCCGGCTTCACGCCGATCTGTTCCGCTGCCCTTAGAAAAATATCTGGTTCAGGCTTTCCGTGCTCCACCTGATCCCCATACACTACTGCATCTAGATATTCCCAGGCTCCGATATTATGAAGCGTCGCTTCTGCACTGACCTTTCTTGTAGAGGTCGCAACTGCACATTTCAAATGATTCTTCTTAATATACTCCAGCAATTCTTCCAATCCTGGTTTCACTGGCAGGCCTTCCACCTCACGCATATCCATCACATGCTTGGTGCGAAGCTCTCTCATCTCACTGTAATCTATCTTTCTGTCATATCTTCCATCATAGTAGTCATCAAAAAGCTTCATGCTCAATTTAACTGGAGCACCCTTAAAGCTGTCAATAAGCCATATGGGCATCTCCACGCCAAGCTGCTTGGCTGCCCATAACCAGCCTTCATTGGACTGTCTCTCTGAGTCCACCATCACACCGTCCATGTCAAATATAATTCCATCAATCATCTATTTCAGTCTCCTCATATCGTCTATATCATTTTGCATCTTTTTATTATACCACGAATCCACTTAGTTTGATAAGACTACAGCAGTAATAACTTTATTATCCGTGCCGCTGCGATGCTCATGTAGTGTGTTTTTATAGGAAATGCAATTTCCAATAAATTAAAAAAGCGACACAGTCTAATGTCATCCCCAAAACAACATCAGCCTGCGCCGCAATTCATTATTCGTAGCTATTCCATACCTTCTGAACAGTTACCATTATTCTATTATACATATTCTATTTCTTAAACAACTCTTCATCACTGAATAATCGCTGCCTATTCACTACTTGATTAACTGAATATTCTTCTTATCCAGAACAAAGTCAACAACTGCAAGAATAACACCGATAAAGATTAACCAATAGCCAAAGCCAAGTGATACGTTCGCTAATGAACTGTATAATCCCATAGAGTCCTTTGCGTCACCAATTGCACTGATTGTAGGGAAAAACATAATCAACGTGAACACAAGTGCTACACCTGCTGAGATTAAAGAGAATAATCTCTTTCCAAGTACCCCTAATGCGATTGTTACAAGACCTACGATTAAAACCAACCATCCGATTGCTGGAACACTCATATCCGAAAGTTCTTCTCCATTAAAGAAGTTGATTGACTCTGACATTCCCAGTGCACTCACCTTCATAACTGGAAGAAATGTCCCGATGAACATGAAAAGTCCACCAAGAATAGATAAAAGTCCCATCTTCTTAACATCTAATGGTCCAACCTTCATTTCCTTATGAGGTGCTGCCTGATATGGCTGCTGTGTATACTGCTGCTGAGCTCCTGCCTGGAACTGCTGCTGTGCTGGCTGATGTGCAGTAAACTGCTGTTGTGGCTGTGCCTGCTGTTCTACTTCTGCAACTTTTGCTCCGCATTTTCTACAGAACTTTTCTCCCGGCTGCATTTCATTTCCACATGATTCACAAAACATAAATTGTACCTCTCCTTCATATTTTAAATAAAGTTATAAAACTTACTCCCATAATTTTACACAATTTTGAGTCACAAAGCAACCAAAGAGGTACAATTTGTTTATATTTTATTTATATTTATTTTATATTTAAGCCAACATTTACATTATTAAATTGATTCTGATTACTTTAAATCTTCATCACTTTAAATAACGAGCCACATACTGTCCAGTATAGGATTTCTTCACCTTGGCAACCTGCTCTGGTGTTCCCTTCGCAATGACAGTACCGCCACGATCTCCGCCCTCTGGGCCAATATCAATAATATAATCTGCGGTCTTGATTACATCCAAGTTGTGCTCAATAACAACAACCGTATTACCGCCTTCTGTCAGCTTATGAAGGATTTCTACCAGCTTATGAACATCCGCGAAGTGAAGTCCTGTTGTTGGCTCATCTAGGATATAGATTGTCTTTCCTGTACTACGCTTGGAAAGTTCTGTTGCCAGCTTGATTCGCTGTGCCTCACCACCAGAAAGTTCTGTTGATGGCTGCCCCAGCTTCACGTAAGAAAGTCCAACATCATTCAATGTCTCAATCTTTCTCTTAATGGATGGCACATTTTCAAAGAAACCAACGGCTTCTTCCACTGTCATATCCAGTACATCGTAAATGCTCTTTCCCTTATACTTCACTTCCAGTGTCTCACGGTTGTAACGCTTGCCTTCGCAGACTTCACATGGCACATATACATCTGGGAGGAAATGCATCTCAATCTTAATGATACCATCGCCGGAACAAGCCTCACATCGTCCGCCCTTTACATTGAAACTAAAGCGGCCCTTATTGTATCCGCGTTCCTTCGCATCTGAAGTGGAGGCAAATAAATCTCTAATCTGATCAAATACTCCTGTATAAGTCGCAGGATTAGACCTTGGTGTTCTTCCAATTTGTGACTGATCAATATCAATGACCTTATCAAGCTGTTCCACGCCTTCAATC
>JAQUVV010000100.1 GCA_028693195.1 Lachnospira sp. | reverse complement strand
CATTCGTTGAATTGATGTCATAATACATCTCAAATGAAGAATGTGTATTTGATGCTCCAAAAGTTGCTTTTGTGGTGGCAGCGACAATAGATGTCTTTACTCCTCTTCTTACTTTATAAAGCAAGATACTCTTAAGACCTGATGTTGCATTGGGATGATTCACACTTCGCACTGCTTCATCATCAAGATGCTGGTCTATGATATTATCCTGACAATATCCAGATACTGTGATCCCATCAGGTTTTACAAAAGTGATTTCTGTTCCATCTACCCCAGGTTTCGTAATATCATACTTTGTTGTAACGGATGCAGAACTTGTATGTCCCACATTATCCGTAGCTGTAATATACCATGTATGAATCCCTTCATACTTTGCAGCTAACGTGTACATTGCTGATGATATGCCACTCGCTACAACGGTTCCGCTATCATCATTGATTTTTACTGATGCAAGATTCGAACCGATATAGGTTGTTCCACTCAGATAATCGGTTGCTGAAAATTTAATTATCGGTGCAATATTCGTCCAATCAGTTACGGTGTTTTCTGCTCCACTCAGCACCGGATTTGAATGATCCAGATAAATGCTCGCAGATGTTTTGGTTGTCACATTGCCCGCTTTATCCGTGATGGTAAGCTTATAATAAAAGACTCCTTCTGATGTTTCCGTGTAACTTCCATTTATCACAGACGTTGTACCACCATATGACCATGTATTAACAGTACTCCATGCTCTTGTCACATAAGAATAACGCTCTAAAACAATCGAAGTAATACCGGATCCCTGATCCTGTGCTGTGAAAGTAACGGTTCCATTTCCCGCACTCCATTGATTTGGCCTTGCTATAAAATCACTACAGCTTGGCGGTGTCTCATCTCTCCATTTTGCGGTCATGGTTACTGTTCCACCATTTTGATCATGAGTATAAGTTGCTCCTGGCTGAAAAGTTCCACCGATACTGCAAGTCCATCCTTTGAAGGTATATCCTGTCCTTGTTGGTTTCTTAGATGAAAGTGTAAGTGCCTGACCATAAGTTTTCGTCTGATTGCCTGGTGCTCCTGTTCCACCATTTGCATTATACTTAATGGTATGCTTCCATGGATTCCACTTTGCTTTCATAGTTACCGTTCCACCATTTTGATCGTGGCTATAATTGTCCCCAGGCTGATAGGTTCCACCAAGACTACAGGTCCATCCACCAAATGTATATCCGCTTCTCGTAGGTTTCTTCGTTGATAGATTAAGTGACTGACCATAAGTCTTTGTCTGATTCGAAGGTGCCCCAGTTCCACCATTTGCATCATACTTAATGGTATGCTTCCATGGATTCCACTTCGCTTTCATGGTTACGGTTCCCCCATCCTGATCATGAGTATAATTATCTCCTGGCTGATAAGTTCCACCGATACTTGCGTTCCAGCCACCAAACGTATATCCGCTTCTTGTAGGCTTGGTTCCTGATATATACATCGCTTCTCCTTGTGTCTTCGTTTGATTTCCTGGTGCTCCCGAACCACCATTTGCATCATAATGTACGGTGTGCTTTTGTGGTCTGATCTTCACGGCTGACACATACGTAAGATATCCACCACTCCACTTCCAGATACCATTTCCACTATCATAATATCCAAGCGCATTCAAAGCAGCTTTGGCATCGGTTGCAGACAGATTATATCCACCTGCTGAATTCATGGTTGCGATTGCACTCTCTAGGGAACTCCCCAACTTTGGATTGCTTGTATTAAGTACTGTCTGGTCGGATGGACTTGTAAACGTATGACTTGTTGTATTTCCAAAAGACGCAATTGCTCGTAAGGTTGTTACTTTAAGCTCTATCGCGTCATTCGCAGAATCATATACATAATAAAATGTATAGACATTTGTTCCTGTAATGTTTCCCTGTCCGGTTCCACCGGTATCTCCAATACTGTCTGCATAAGCTTGCGTTTGGAATATCATTGTCATTCCTAACAACAAAACCAAGCAGATCAATAACTTTTTTATCCTTCGCATATTATTCCCCCTCTGTATTCCAATTGTTGATTGCCACCTGTATAAACATGCTCTTTGTTACTGTTCTCTCTCCAACCTTATACCGAATCTCTGCAAGAAAACTGTCGGGAATCTGAATACCATCCTCTGTTGTAGCAACTTGATATGACAATTTCTGATTTAGCAACTGATCATACCCAGCATCTTCAATTTCTTTAAACATTGTGCAAGCAGAATCCTTTAACATATAACGTTTTTGTTTGGTCATCTCATAGGTTTCCTGGTCAAATACAGCTTGATTGATGTCAACGCAGATACCATTCTCTGCAAGTAGATTCTCATACACTTCCCATCCATTTTGATTTTCATAAGACACTCCAAAAGAATCTAAAAATGCTACCTGCTCAACCTTCGAATCATCTAATTCTGTTACATCTAATGCCTTCGCATACTCTTCTGTCTGATCTTTTCCATTCACAAGATCCACATCAGAAACCAGGTATGTATCATACTTGGTTTCCGATGTTCCATCTTCCGTTTCCACAGTCGTTCTAATCACTTTTTCTACCGTCAGATACTTTGCATTTTCATATAATGTAATTCCATCACTTGTAATAACTTCCTTTGTAGCATCCGCTACTTCATTTTTCTCTAAAGTCTTTGTTATTTCTTCTGTTTCTTTTACTGTTGGCACACTTACATGACTCTTTACTCCATGAACTCTCCACAGGATTACAACACCTACTGTAAACGCCATGATAAATGCGAATATCCATACTCTTTCTCTTGTCATCTTTCTACCTTCTTTCATATCACTCGTTTCTGTCTTCCTGATAAAAGACATCTTCTCCATTCTGCCTGAATCCCAATTTTTTGATGTAAGCATCTCTAGTTGCATAATCATAGAGTGCCTGTTTGATGTTATTTCCGGCATACAATGCTTCATCTACCACTTCCTGATTCTGATTTAGTATCTGAATCACAATCTGCATAACCTCTAGATTTCTACCATTTTGATATACTGGAAATCTTTGCATCATTTGCGGAAGATATCTGATTTCTTCAAGTACTGGAACCTGCTGGATTTCCTTTTTCGTTTTCTCTGTAACTTTTGGAATATCTTCTATGATTTTCTCCTCAACTACTTGTTCAGGAACTGGCTTATGGAAGTCTCTAATTTTACCTTTCAGTTCTTCTAAATCTTCTCTTGCTGCAACATCCACGATATGGTGATCAACAATGAGATCGATGTCGTTTTGTAAGCTCTCACTCTGATCCTCAACTATGCTCTGAATAATCGCATTCGGCTCATCTGCACACAAAAGGTTATAGCTTTTCATGTAACTGCTATAGCAATCTGCCAGAATGTACGCCCTGTAATAATCTTCTTTTGCTTTGCGTTCTAACTCGAACATCTTCAAAACCATTTTGTTATAGTATTCCTTAAATCTCAGATACTCCTGAACTGAAAGAACAGTTCCAATATGCTGCTCAAAACACTTCGATATAAAATTAAAATACATCTGCATGGATCTCTTTTCTTCCTCACTAAATGGTTTTAATTCAAACTCTCCACTTAACAAATTCTCTGTCATATACTGAACAAATTCCTGTGTTGCCTTTGTAAGTTCTATCAAAGATCCGTCTCGATTATCATAGGAAGTCTTACCCACATGCTCAGTCAGACCAAAATAAATATTGTTTTTCCTCTTTATGATGGAATACTCTGGAATATCCTTGCATACAACCACTTCTGTAAATGTCAGAGACTTATCATAAAAGGGAATTTCCTCACAGCTTGTTCTTGACTGCTTTTTTTCTTCCTCTCTTAGTCGCTCTTCCACTTCCTTTTGATTCTTATGTTTTTCATGCATTCCACTAAGCTTTGATACCATTCCGTCAAGAGCTGATTTGTTCTTTGACTTTTCTTTTCGAGCTGGACTTTTCTTAGGTTCTTGAACATCTTCCTCTGTTTTCTCTTCAATCGGACTACGCTCTATCTGTTTTTCTAACTCTACAATCTGCTCCTCAAAGCTTCTTAGGAATGCCTCATTCTTATCCTTTGTCCTTCGGATTGTCTCTTTCTGGTATTCTTCTGCAGTCAGTGCATTCACTTTTGACAAATGGATAATGTTATTCACCTTTGTAATCTGATTCTTATAATCCTTGATCAGCTGCCGAAGTAGCCTTGGTGTAAACTCATATGATTTACCATCTACAAGGCACTTGATTTGAATAAATGCCACTGCACTATTACATAAATCTGTAATTTCTGCTCCGTCTGTCTTCGCAAATACAGCATTGTATTTCACCAACGCTGTTCGCAAATCAGATTCTTCTATTCTTCTTTGAATAATTAATAATGTATCGCTCACTGGATTTCGAAAAACCTCTCCTGGCACCAAATTAAATATGGTTGCCATTGCACTTAGCTGCTTTTCAATGATTACTAATTCCTCACTCATAACATCTGATACCTCCCGAAATATCCAGCCATCAGAAGCAGTGCCATCACTACAACAAAACCAGGTACTACTGCAACCTCTGAATTCAGATTAATCTTCTTCTTTTTCACTTTTCCTTCCAGATATCCAATCCATGTGGAATTCGATAATGCAACAATCAGACACATACATTCCATAAATGCCATAGCCGACACATTTCCTTTACCTATGATTGCCAGAAATACATTGGCAAATAGAAACAAGAAATCACTGTCCCCTCCACCCCATATTTTGAAGTGATTCATGCACAGATAAATCACAATATGAATTACCCAAAAACAAATCAGATACACCGGACTCATCTGATGCATTCTCCATATATAGATGCCCCAAAATATAGTCAATACATAGCAGGGAAAGCTATAGATCATCCGCTCCTTTAAGTCCTGCATTGCAGATAAGATTCCGTAGACCAAAGTTGCTACAGATAATACAAGATATAAAATCACTGCTTCACCCCCTTATTGAATACTTCCTGAAATACTAATCTCTTGCTCTTGTTATCCCATCCATCAATCTCTAAAATTTCATCAATAGAAAAATGACTCATGTGAATCAATACAAATGGTGTAACAGTTAGCATCTCCTCTAATGTTTCCATTGGATAATCTGAGATGTATCGTGCACACTGCGCTAATCGGGTAACGGAACTTGCTGCATTATTTGAGTGAATGGTTCCAAAGAATCTAGCACCAGTACTCATTGCAGTTGTAAATACATATAGTGCTTCTCCACCCTTGATCTCACCAATAATAAAATTATCGATATCCTGCAAAAGACCTAATCGAAGTTCATCTTCTAAGGTAAATTCTGTTACAGCCTCATTTCTTCGTACGGTCATGGTGTGCTCGAACTGAATCTGCGGATGTTCATTGGAATAAAGTTCATCTGACTCCTGTGACACAAGGATGGATTGATTGAATGGAATCAGATCAATCATGTTATTCAAAAGAGTCGATTTCCCTGATCCACCCCTTCCTGAAATCAAAAATCCATAGCCTGACTGAATACGGTCATTTAGATATGCAATCATTTCATCATCCAGCATATGATTCTCTTTTAAGTAGTCCCAGGAAAGCTTTGTCTTCGGCATCTTACGAATATGAATATTATTCTTCTCTGTGGAAGTCACACAGGACAGCTGTACATCAATTCGAAGATAAAAATCTTTTACCCCTTTTCTGTCTGTGCAATGTCCTAATGCAGACTCTTCCGATTTTCCAAGACGATGAATTCTTAATATCCTTTCAAACCAGCTCTTGTAATCTGCCTGATCAAAGAATCTGCAATTTGCCACGTATCTCTCTCCATTTGCCTTTACCACAATATGGTCATAATCAAGCACCTTAATATCTGATACTTCCTTCGACTCAATGAGCGGTGTCAGGACATAATAGCCAAAGACACACTGCTGAAACATTTCTAACAATCTTCTTTGATCCTGTGCCTGTAATCCTGCAAAATTTTCCGCTACAAAATCTCTCGCTCGATTCATCAGCATAATAAAGTCCTGCTCTGTACCAGTAATGCATTTTGTTACCAAGGCCGGATTCAAATCACAAATGTTTGCCTTTAACTGCAGAAACATTTGGTTCATCTTCTCATCCTGATAAATGGAATCTGGCACGTATTCCAATGATTTTAGTTCTAGTAGCTTGTCAGCCTTTTTCTCATACTTTAAACGTTTCATATATCCTCCTTTCTCTTTGTATATGGCAACTAAATTTTCTAGCGACTATTTTTACGTTCATTATTTTTGCCGGACTTCTGTTCTTCCTTATGAATATGACAAGTATCAAAACCATAGCTTTCTTTTGCCATTGCGATCATCTGATTAAATTCTTTCGCATCTATATTATTTGAAGAAAACTCTTCTACTACAGTTTTCTTAGAATCTAAGACTGTGACAGTCGTTGTCACCATTTCTTTTCCGTCCACAATGTCCGGTGTTGTCATAACACGAATCCGATAATCCGAGTCCTCTGCTGTGATATACACCAATCGTGTTGTATATATGCCATACTCTTTCGCCCGCTTCTTCGCATCCGAATGTCCAATTGCGTCAAATAAGCTCCACTCTGTTCTAACTTCATGCTTTCTGATTTGTTCTAATTTCTCATAACGGTTAATGCTCTTATATTGTCTTGAAAGTTCTTCTGACTGCGCTTTTGCATACAACAGTTGATTATTCAATTCATCCAGCATGCCTGCTACCTGATCGACTGTTTTGGAATATCCCTTCATCAGACGCTCCGACAATTCCTTATATTGCACATAATCCGGCAGATACTCGGTTTTATCTGCATAGTCATACAGATATGCCCGAATCTCATATTTTTTCATTTCTTCGTAGAGCGCGATGACTGGCTTATACTTTTTCAAGAGATTCTTGATTTCCTTCTTTTCTTCTCCAAGTAACTTCTGACGCTTCACAATCTCTTCCTTTGCATCTTTTGTACGATGTGTTGTAGGAGCAAAATAATCTAAAATATCATACATATGCATCTGATCCGATAGTTCATCTGCAGCCTTTCGTATCATCCAGTTTGTTTCAAAACTTTCTTTCCATGGGTTGCGATTCATCCGAAGCAGACGTATTGCCTTTTTCTTTTCCTCATCTGTCATATCCGCATACTTCTTCATACTCTTAGGAATATAATTCACTACATCTCTTTTACTGATATTCATGGCATGATTTCCAAGATGATATTCTTCAAACTCATCCCTCTTTGTCAGCATTCGCTCCATAATGGCATCAATGGTATATCCGGCTCCTAACTGCTTTGAACGGATTGCTTTCGTCATCCCTGGAAGTTTTAAAGACAAATAGGTTCCAACATTCACGGTTAATCCTTGATCTCTGAGCTGGTTTACAAATGAATTGAAATCGTCTGCATCTTCGATACATTTGTCAACAATCAATCTCAACTGCATCTTGCGTTCTACAAATGCTTTCGCATCCTTCTTCCGTTCCTTCGTCCATTCCTCATTTGGTGTGAAACCATATTTCAAAGCTAGACGATTCAACACAACCTCAAACTTATTTCTCATAAACCCTTTATCCATATGGATTTTCTTTCCATCTAATCCAACAGTATTTGCCACAAAATGAATATGAAGATTATCCGTATTGGTATGTACGGCATAGACCACCTGATTCTCTGGAAATACTTCCTGCATTAACTCATCTAGTAAAAGCATAAGTTTCCCTGCATTCTTTGGATCCGACTCTTCACTGTTTAAGGAAATAATTCCATGAAGCGCAACTCGCCCATCCACTTTGTTATAAAACTCTTTGACCTGCATCATTTCATTGGTCGCATTCGAAATATCAGATACATTTCTGCTTCCGATATACAAGCCTTCTAATGTCTTCACATCATTTGTTACGTACCTTAATTCCCTGCCAATCTGATTTACATTGACATCACTCATTTTCAAATCGCACTTTTCACTGTTCGTAATATAGTCAATGGAATCTCCAATCTGTGCGGATGAACTTCTTCCCATACTTCCAGCTTTGATATTGATAAACTTTGCTATAATCCCCTGTGCCATATTTCTCCTTTCCGAGCTCCCTATATAAAACAAAGCCGCCCAATGGACGGCTCTGCAAAAGGATGTAATAAATGAACAAATTATTTACTAGTTACTTTCGTGATATATTATTTTGATTTATAGACTCTCATATTTTGCAATGACCTGAGTATGAATATCTTCTCTAAGTGTCTTGGAAAGTGGAAAACATACATCGCTGTATCCACCTTTATTGTTTGGTCTGGAAGGATATCCCACAAACATGTTTCCGTCATTTGCTCGAAGAACCTTGATTCCGTTCACCACGAAATCCTCTTCTAAAGTGATACTTCCAATCGCAAGGAGATTGTCATCTCCATTGCGTTTGTTTAATCTGATTTCTGTAATCTTCAATGACAATCCTCCTATCTACTCTTTCCACGCTTTGGCGCAGCCTGGGTTTCTTCCTGATGCTGTGTTTCCGTTTCAGTCTGATCCTTTGTCTACTGTTCGTCTTTCATCTTCTGATATTCTTCACAGATTGCATCTGTTATCTTGTGATAGAAATCTTTGCTAAGTGGGAAAGCAATATCTTCGTATTCTCCATTGGATTTTGCACGTGAGGGAAATGCAACAAAATTTCTTCCGTTCTTATCTTCCATTACTCGTACTCCACGAATTGCAAATGCTCCATCCAAAGAGAAGCTTCCAATTGCTTTACAGCCACCTTCCTTATTGATCATATTTAATCTGATGTCTGTTACGTCCATATTCGCACCTCCTATCGACTATGGCGAGGTTTGACAACCTCTTCATTCTGCACATTGTACTGTTGCTGCTGGTCAGATACCATATCAGCTTTCAGTTCCTCTACTGTAGTATCCGCTAAGGAAATCGTCTGTGTCTTCGCATCAAAACGATACACATGATCAGATAACTGT
>JAQUVV010000099.1 GCA_028693195.1 Lachnospira sp. | reverse complement strand
ATATAATGAGGGGTGGCGACGGTAATGGAGGAATCATTGAATGGAATTACAGATGTGGAAGGAAATTTTAAATCCTTATGATCTTGCTGTAGACGAGCTGACAGTAAAGTTCAATCATATGATTAAAGAATATCAGAGGAATGGAATGTATTCCCCGATCGAACAGGTACTAGGACGAGTAAAGAGTATTTCTAGTATTATAGAGAAAGCACAGAAAAAGAATATAGAAATGGATAAGATTCAGGAATCTTTGGAAGATATTGCTGGAATTCGTCTGATCTGTCAATTTATAGATGATATCTATACCGTAGTAGATTTAATACGAAATCGAAAAGACATGACAATCAAGAGCGAAAAGGATTATATTACACATCAGAAAGCCAGTGGATATCGAAGTTATCATATTATTGTACTATATAGTGTGGAGACGATTTCTGGTACGAAAACAATCCCTGTAGAAATACAGATTCGAACTCTGGCTATGAATTTCTGGGCAATTATTGAGCACTCACTTCAGTATAAGTATCTTGGAAATCTGCCAGAGCATGTTCGACAGAGTTTGAACGTTTCTGCAAATGCTATGGTAGCTTTAGATGATGAGATGTCTGAAATCCATGATGAAATCGTGGATTCACAGAATTTTTATCTTGTAAAAGCCAATATTGTTTCGGATATTCTTGGAAATATTCAGAATCTTTATAAAGTCGCGAATAAGCAGGAAATCATTCGAATTCAAGATGAATTCTATGAGATTTATGAAGAAGGCGATGTGGGGAAATTAGACCAGTTTAATAAACAATTAGATATTATTGCAGAAGGATACCGGGCACAAGCCTTGAATTAGAAAGGATTTACAAAATGCGTTTACCAGATACTTACCTAGATACCATGAAGGATATGTTAAAGGATGAGTTTGATGATTATTTAAAAAGCTTTGATGAAAAGCGTTTATATGGATTAAGAGTCAATACAATGAAAATTTCCGTAGAAGAATTCTTGAAGAATTCACCTTTTCAATTAACGCCAGTTCCATGGATTGATAACGGATTCTATTATCGTGAGGAAGATAAGCCAGCAAAGCATCCATATTATTTTGCAGGACTGTATTACATACAGGAGCCAAGTGCTATGACGCCAGCGCATGTCCTTCCAATAGAGGAAGGCGATGTCGTATTCGATATGTGTGCAGCACCGGGCGGAAAGTCCACAGAACTTGGCGCAAAGCTGAATCAGTCAGGATTACTTGTGACCAATGATATCAGTAATTCTCGTGCAAAGGCGCTGCTTAAGAATGTTGAGGTCTTTGGAATACCGAATCTGTGTGTGTTAAGTGAAGATCCCAAGAAGATTGCTGAACGATTTACAAGCTGCTTTGATAAGGTGTTGATAGATGCTCCCTGCTCTGGAGAAGGTATGTTTCGAAAGGATAATAAGCTGATTAAGAGCTGGGAAAAAACGGGACCTGCATTTTATTCAGAAATCCAACAGAGTATTATTCTTATTGGTGCGGATATGCTAAAACCAGGTGGCAAAATGTTATTTTCAACCTGTACATTCTCAAAGCTGGAGGATGAAGAGAGCATTCGACATCTATTAAGAGAACGTCCTGAGATGCATTTGATTGATATCCCTGAATATGAAGGATTTTCACATGGGTTTGTAGAAAGTCCGGAAGATGAAGCATTTCATATGGAGAAAACGGTGCGTATATTCCCACATCATATGCAGGGAGAAGGACACTTTGTTGCGCTGCTTGAAAAAGATGTGGATGCGGAGGAGATTTACCACTCAAAGAGAAAAGTCTCCAATGAGAAGCTTCCAGAGGAATTACTGGAGTTTTTGAAAGAAACCACTTATGAGATTGATGCTAAGGATGTTTTTATTCGAGATCAGAAGGTTTATGTAGTATCTAAGGATATGTATGAGGAAAAGGGCCTTCGTATCATGAGAAATGGATTGCTGTTAGGTGAATTAAAGAAGAATCGTTTTGAACCAAGTCAGGCATTTGCAATGGTATTAAAGATGAATCAGTATCATGCTGCATTAAATATGCCAGTAACAGATGAGCGCGTGATTAAGTATCTGAAAGGTGAGACACTGGATATCGATGACTATGCAGATTCTGTTTCAGATGGCTGGGTGTTAGTCTGTGTAGATGGATATTCCTTAGGCTGGGGAAAGAAATCGAAAGGAACTTTGAAGAACAAGTATCTTGCAGGATGGCGGTGGATGTAATGGCCTTATTAAGACTAGATAAATATTTGGCAGACATGCAGATTGGAAGCCGAAGCGAAGTCAAGGACCTGGTTCGCAAGGGAAAGGTCAGAATCAATGGGCTGCCTGCTGCCAAAGCAGATATGAAAATCAATACCGATTCAGATGTGGTTTATGTAGATGGTCAGCCAGTCGGCTATGTGGAAATGGAGTATTATATACTCAATAAACCGGCTGGAGTTCTTTCGGCTGCCAGAGATAAGAAAGCACAGACTGTATTGGATTTAATTGAAGATAAGAATCGTAAGGATTTATTTCCAGTTGGACGATTAGACAAGGATACAGAAGGATTACTACTAATAACCAATGACGGTCCATTATCCCATGAATTGTTATCGCCTAAGAAGCATGTAGACAAGGTTTATTATGCAAGAGTTCAGGGACATATGGCGGAACGGGAAGTGAAAGCTTTCGCAGAAGGACTCTATATTGATGAAGAATTCACAGCACTTCCATCTAAGCTGGATATCTTATCTTATGATGAGAAATCAGATACTTCAACTATCCATGTGACAGTACATGAAGGGAAGTTCCATCAGGTCAAGCGAATGTTCGAATCAGTTAATTCGGAAGTTTTATATTTAAAAAGATTGTCCATGGGGACATTACAGTTGGATGAATCATTAAAACCAGGAGAATACAGAAATCTGACAGAAGATGAAGTGATGCAATTGAAGAGCAGAACTTAATTGTAGAACCATCTTAATGGTTCTGTATTTTTATAAAAAAAGAAACAAAGTATCACTAAAAAAATAAATGAAGTTGCTTCAGAACATGTTGCAGAATGGAGAATTGGAATTTATGAATAAAGAATTTCTGCCAATATCGAAAGCAGATATGAAAAATAGAGGATGGGAACAGTGCGATTTTGTCTATATCATCGGAGATGCATATGTAGACCATCCATCCTTTGGTCCAGCAATTATCAGTCGTGTACTGGAATCCTTTGGATACAAGGTTGGAATAATCGCACAGCCGGATTGGAAAAATAAGGAGAGTGTTACCATTCTTGGAGAACCAAGACTGGGATTTCTTGTCTCTGCTGGAAATATGGATTCCATGGTGAATCATTTTACAGTCAATAAGAAACGTCGCCATTATGATGCATTTTCACCAGGTGGTGTTATGGGCTTAAGACCGGATTATGCAACAGTTGTTTACTGTAATCTTATTCGACAGACATATAAGAAGAATCCAATTATTATCGGTGGCATTGAAGCGTCACTACGCAGACTTTCTCATTATGATTACTGGTCAAATAAGGTGAAGCGCTCGATATTGATTGATTCAGGTGCTGATTTGATTTCCTATGGAATGGGAGAACATTCGATTGTTGAAATCGCAGATGCCTTAAATAGTGGTATGGATGTCAGTGATATTACCTATATCAAGGGAACAGTGTACAAAGCAAAGAGTCTGGAGCATCTGTACGATTCATATATCAGACTTCCGGATTTTGACGAAATTATTCAGGATAAGAAAGTGTTTGCAAAGAGCTTTTACACACAATATTGCAATACAGATCCGTTTGTTGCTAAGACGTTAGTGGAAAAATGTAAAGAGAAGATGTATGTTATTCAGAATCCGCCAGCTTTACCGTTAACAGACACAGAAATGGATGATGTGTATTCTTTACCATATACCAGAAACTATCATCCAATTTATGAAAAACAGGGTGGGATTCCAGCGCTCTCAGAAATTAAATATTCTATCACGAGTAACCGTGGTTGCTTTGGAGGTTGTAGTTTCTGCGCATTAACTTTTCATCAGGGAAGAATTATTCAGGTAAGAAGTCATGAATCGATTCTAGATGAAGCTAAGGAAATGGTTACGGAACCAGCTTTCAAGGGGAATATTCATGATGTTGGTGGCCCGACAGCAAATTTCCGCCACACATCCTGTAAGAAACAGCTGACAAAAGGTGTATGTCAAAACAAGCAGTGTCTTTATCCAAAGCCATGTGCAAATCTGACGGTAGATCACTCGGATTATGTGAAGTTACTGCGTGAGTTACGTGCGGTTCCTGGTGTAAAGAAGGTCTTTATTCGTTCGGGAATCCGCTTTGATTATTGTATGGCTGATAAAGACGATACATTTATGTCGGATTTATGTAAGTACCATATTAGTGGACAGCTTCGCGTGGCTCCAGAACATATTTCAGATAATGTGTTAAAACGTATGGGGAAGCCAGAAAATAAAGTGTATCAGGAATTCTTAAATCGTTATCAAAGAATTAATAATAAAACAGGAAAAGAACAGTTTGTCGTTCCATATCTGATGTCCAGTCATCCAGGTTCAACCATGAAGGAAGCCATTGAACTGGCAGAGTATATCAGAGATTTGGGATACATGCCAGAACAGGTTCAGGATTTTTATCCAACACCATCGACACTCTCGACCTGCATGTATTATACTGGATATGACCCAAGAACGATGGAAGAGGTTTATACGCCAATTTCTTTCCATGAGAAGGCCATGCAGCGAGCATTGATTCAATATCGGAATCCGGAAAATTATGATCTTGTTAAAGAGGCGTTAATTCAGAATCACAGGGAAGACTTAATTGGATTTGATAAGAAGTGTCTCATTCCACCAAGACAGATACGTGGGAAGGCAGGTCATGGTTCACATGCAGATAAGAACAAATCAAATAAGGGCACATCTGCCAGAAAAATGTCTGCAAGTAAATCAGTGAAAACGGATAATAAAAGCAGGGTAATGAAAAGTGTAACTAAAAATACAAATAAGAGGAATGAATCTAATGGGAAAAATCGAAAAAGGTAAGGCTGGTTATCTATCTGAGAAGAAGAGAAATAACCTGATTTATACGATCATTGCATTTGCTGTGGTGGTTGCCGTATTTGTAGCGGGATTATTGATTTTCAAAAGTAGAAATAATTATATGACCTTAGTATCAGTTGTTCTTGTGCTGCCTGCAGCGAAGATTGCTGTGGGATATTTTATTCTGTTACCGCATCATTCTTGCTCAGGAGATTTGGTCAAAAGATTAAATCAGGAGGCTCCACAACTGGTGAAAAAGTATGATTTGATTATATCGAATACAAAGAAACCGGTTGGCGTGCAGGCTTGTATCATCACAGAAAAATGCATCTGTGTCTTGACCGATGAAATGAAAACAGATCAGAAATTTTTTGAGAAAAGTGTTTTCGATTTTTTAAAAAATGAGAAGTTGAATGTATCTGTTTCGATGTATACAGATGAAGATACATTTATGAAAAGAGTGCAGAATCTTTCCAGAAATTTCGATGCAGAAAATAAGGAACATACAGACAGAATGAGCTGGAATGCAGAGGGATTAATGCATATGTGTATATGATATTCAGAATATTATAAAAAGTAACTGTTCAGAAGGTATTGAAGAGTTACAAAAATAAATAATCAGGAGTTTACGTGAAAGAAATTATTATTAGCAATCTAGATGCAGGTCAGCGCCTGGACCGATACTTAGACCGGTATTTTCCAGAGGCATCTAAAAGTTTTATCTACAAGATGCTGCGAAAGAAAAATATTACGTTAAATAAAAGGAAGGCAGATGGCAGTGAGAAAATCAATCAGGGAGATGCAATTCAGGTATTCTTTTCGGATGAAACATTTGAAAAATTCTCTACTTCGTCAACAGCGCAGAAAAAAACAGCAACATCTTCTGTAAAGCAGACTCGTACAAGGGTATCTTTAGATATCGTTTATGAAGATGCGGATATGATTTTTATTAACAAGCCAGAAGGAATGCTTTCACAGAAAGCAAAGCCGGATGATGTTTCGTTGGTGGAATATCTCATTGATTACCTGCTTGAACAGGGATCTGTTACAGAAAGTGATTTAAGGACTTTTCATCCAGGAATCTGTAATCGGTTGGATCGAAATACCAGTGGAATTGTGGCGGCTGGAAAGACATTAAAGGGATTACAGGATTTGTCACTTTATTTCAAAGATAGAAGCCTAAATAAGTATTATATCTGCATGGTTGATGGTGTCATTAAGAAACGTCAGAAAATCAATGGTTATCTTTTGAAAAATGAGAAAAACAATAAGGTGACGATTTATTCAAAAAAGGATGGTGAAGCTATTCCATCGGCACTTCCAATTGAAACAGAATATATCCCAGTAGCAGATAACGGGAAAATCACACTTTTGAAGGTTCATTTGCTGACGGGGAGAAGTCATCAGATTCGAGCGCACCTTTCTTCCATTGGACATCCTTTAATCGGCGATTTCAAGTATGGGAATCATCAAAAGAATGATGCCTATACAAAGAAATATCAGATTCAGAATCAGATGCTTCATGCCTATGAATTAGATATTCCTCAGAAGGAAATTCATATCTACACATCTATTCCAAAGATTTTTGAAAAGGTATTAAAAGGAGAAAATATATGGGAACCTGGAATTCCAGAGGCCTTAGAGGATCTACATTAGAAGAGTTCATAAATATGAGCAATGATAAATATCGTGAAAACCATCTTGCATTGATTCAGAAGATTCCAACGCCAATTAAACCAATGAAAATGAATGAGGCAGGACAAATTACACTGGCTTTTTTTGATCAAAAAAGTACAGTGGATTATATTGGCGTTGTTCAAGGAATTCCAGTTTGCTTTGATGCAAAAGAATCGGCAACACTTACCTTTCCGCTTCAGAATATACATGCACATCAGATTGAATTTATGCGTGAATTTGAACGTCAGGATGGAATTGCATTCATTATTTTGTATTTTTCTAGTATAGAAGAGTGTTATTATGTTCCATTTTCTGATATAATCAGATTTTGGGACAGGGGACAAAATGGTGGACGAAAGAGTTTCACTTATGACGAGTTAGATAAGTCCTATCAGATACATTCAAAACAGGGAATTATGGTTCATTATCTGGAAATACTGCAAAAGGATTTGAATCAGAGAACAGGGGTGTAGGGAGAGCTTTATGGAAACAAATATGATTGAAAAAAATGAAGTGATTGATGGAATTGCGGTAATTAACCGAGATTTTGAAATTGTAACGGCCAATGAGGATTTATACAAATTCATCGGTATTGCAAAGGTCTATTCTATTATGGATGTCATTCATCAGGTGGATTTGGACGACTTTATTGATGTTGTTAATGGCTTAAGAGTGAATCAGGAGAAATCCATGGTGATTCGAATGAAAAATATCGACAATTCATATCGCTGGGTTCTAATACGGGTTTGCAGAGAAGAAAACGCAAACCAACAAGCGGATGAGTTTGTGGTTATGCATATTTCAGATATTATTGTTATGAAGAAACAGAATCAGGTGTTTCGGGAAACTATTCAGAATTTCAGACATATTATGGCGATGGATAATGAATTATTCTTTACCTATGATTATCAGAAGGATGTTTTTTCAATCAACAGTTTTATTGATAATGAAATCTTTAACAGATATACATCATCACTGGATGATGCTAGACAATATTTCTTAAAGCTGGAATATATACCAGAAGAGGCGTTGCAGGAATATGAAGGGTTTTTTGAGGATATTCGTGCAGGGGTCGTTTCTTATGAAAGACGGTTCCGTGCAAGTAAAATTGCATCTAAATTAGCTGGCTTTACAAACATTGCGTTAAAGGGAACAACGATTTATGATGAAATGAAGCCGTCTAGAGCAGTCGGAAGCTTTCGAAATCTGGATGAGACAGAGAATATATATACTCAGAATACATATCAATTCAATAATACAGATCAACTGATTTCTTATGAGGAATCGTTAGAGTATGTTGAAAATAATTTGGAAGTGAATAAGAATTGTGAACTTGCATTTGTGCATTGTTCCATTGACCATTTCGATGAAATCAAGGAAAAAGCAGGAGAAATCATTGCGGCAGATATTTACCAGACAGTTATTTCAACAATGAAGAAAATCATTGGTTATCGTGGCGTTGCAGCACAAAAAGATATAAACCAGTTTTGTATGATTGTGAAAGACTGCAATACGGATTTAAATCTTCGTTCTTTTTTGGAGCATATACGAACAAGAATCGGATGGGAATGTCATAAAAAATATGCAGAATATGAAATCACTCTATCTATGGGGATTGTAAGATACCCAGAGAATAGTATGAGCTGGAATATCTTGAATAAGAAGCTGAAATTTGCATATGATCGTTCTGTTTCAAAGGGTGGCAATAATTTTGTGATCTATAGAGAACATCTTCATGGAGAGATTACAGAATAAACGAAACATGATGTATTCATGAAATCATTCTTGACATCATGGATACATTCTTGTATAATTTCACTATTCATTTGTAACGAATTATCACGTTACCACACTAAAGTATATGCTGATTTCAAATATAAGCAGAATCGCAGAGCTATTTGGCAGGGCAGGAATGGAGAATTAATATGAAAAAAGATTTGTTACATACACCAGAGGGTGTCAGAGATATCTACAACGGAGAATGTGCGGAAAAGCTTGTACTTCAGACCCGCCTTCATGATGTATGCGCATTATATGGATATAACGATATTCAGACACCAACAATGGAGTTTTTTGATGTGTTCAATAAGGAACGTGGAAGTGTTCCGTCCAATGAAATGTTCAAGCTGTTTGATAATTATGGTAATACCCTGGTACTTCGTCCAGATATGACGCCTTCTATTGCAAGGGCTGCTGCAAAGTATTTTGAGGATCAAGTACTTCCATTGAAGTTATGTTATTGT
>JAQUVV010000098.1 GCA_028693195.1 Lachnospira sp. | reverse complement strand
TATATCCGAATGATCCATGCCCATGTGGAAGTGGAAAGAAGTATAAGAACTGCTGCGGCAGACAGGCATAGTTGGTACATTTTAAGTCTGGCAGATTTTATATCTGCCAGACTGCTTTGTATAATGATACAAATCGTAAAAAAGTGATATTTATTAAGGAGAGTTAGACGTGGTAGAATTAGACCAGTACAGATACAAAATAGGCAATTATGAGAAGCCACTGGAAGAAATCAAGAAATCTCTTGATTTGGAAAATAAACAGAAGCGAATTGAGGAATTGGAAGCGGATATGGAAGCTCCTTGGTTCTGGGATAATCCGGACAAGTCACAGATTGCCATGAAGGAATTAAAGTCATTAAAGGATTCTTTTGAAAGTTATAATGATTTACTTTCTGGACTGGAGGATGCGAAGACTCTTATTGAGATGGCAGATGAAGAGAATGATCTGTCGCTGGTGCCAGAAGTGGATGCGGAAATCACTGCATTTGAAGAAAAGCTGGAAAGCCTGCGTATAGAGACACTTCTATCAGGATCATATGATAAGAATAATGCAATTCTTTCACTTCATGCAGGTGCGGGTGGAACAGAGAGCTGTGACTGGTGTCAGATGCTCATGCGTATGTATACTAGATGGGCAGACAGCCATGGATATTCAACGGAAGTGATCGACTATCTGGAAGGCGAAGAAGCAGGTGTGAAGTCTGTGACAATTGAGATTTCAGGTGATAATGCTTATGGACATTTGAAGTCAGAGCATGGCGTACATCGTCTTGTTCGAATTTCCCCTTTTAATGCAGCAGGAAAGAGACAGACATCGTTCGTATCCTGTGATGTGATGCCAGATATCGACACAGATATCGATATTGAGATTAATGATGATGATCTTCGTATTGATACCTATCGTTCCAGCGGAGCAGGTGGACAGCATATCAACAAGACATCTTCTGCGATTCGTATTACACATTTGCCGACAGGAGTGGTTGTTCAGTGTCAGAATGAGCGTTCACAGCACCAGAATAAGGACAAGGCTATGCAGATGCTGAAGGCAAAGCTGTATCTGATGAAGCAGGAGGAAAATGCACAGAAATCGTCCGATATTCGTGGAGATGTGAAGGACATTAACTTCGGTAATCAGATTAGAAGTTATGTGTTACAGCCATATACAATGGTCAAGGATCACAGAACTAATAAGGATATTGGAAATGCACAGAGTGTATTGGATGGGAATATCGATCCGTTTATTAATGCGTACTTGACATGGGTCAGTACAGGACAGATGGCAGAATAAGAAACCAATAATTATGATTTTGTAAGAAAGTATCTGTACTTTCGGAATGGAGGAATATGAGCGAGTATATTAGACCAGTTGTATTTAAGTTAGGAAATCAATTATTTGGAGTGGACATCGAAAAAGTGCAGTCTATTGAGAAGCAGATTAACGTTGTACCAGTGCCTAATGCGATGCCTTTCATTAGTGGAATTGTAAACTTACGTGGTGAGGTTATTCCGGTATTTAGCTTAAAGAAGAAGTTCTCAATGGAAGAGGGGGCGGTTCCTTGTGAGAACACAATCATTATTGCACTTCCAGAATTAAAGATTGCTTTGGAAGTGGATGAAGTGATGGAAATCAGTGATTTTGACATGGAAAATATTTCGGATGTTCCAAGTATTGTGAAGAATGAAGAAACACAGTATCTGGATCGTGTGGCGAATAACAAGGGTCAGCTGATTCTTCTATTAGATGTAAACAGACTCCTGTCAACAGATGAGGCAGCTGATTTACAGCATTTTACAGAGGAAATGCAGCATGAATAAAAACACATTTACTAGAAGTGCGGGAATTCTGATGGCAGTAAGCAGTTTGCCGTCCCCTTATGGAATTGGTACTTTTGGTAAAGAGGCATATAAGTTCGTGGATTTTGTAAAGGAGTGTAGACATCGTTACTGGCAGGTTCTTCCGTTAGGGCCAACGACCTATGGAGACAGTCCGTATCAATCATTTTCTGCGTTCGCAGGGAATCCGTATTTTATTGATCTAGACACATTGATTGAAGAAGGTCTGCTGACAAAATCTTATGTGCTATCCTTTGATTGGGGCGATGGTGTTGTGCCTGTTCAGGTATCAGAGGAAGAAGCTGTGAATGGACAGTATAAGACAAAGACGGACTGTAATATTGGAAGTCCGTGTTATGTAAGCTATGAGAAGATGTATCAGTGTAGATATACGGTGTTACATAAGGCTTATCAGAATTTTGTACAAATGTGTCTTGACAACAAACGATCAGAAATGGCTGAGGCTTATGATACTTTTGTGAAAGAGAATCAGGAATGGTTAGATGATTATAGTCTGTTTATGGCTGTAAAGGATTATTATGGTGGTAAATGCTGGATCGAATGGGGGCATTCTATTAAGTTCAGAGAGCCGGCAGCGATTTCCCAGTATTCTAAGATTCATGCAGAAGAGATTGGGTTCTGGAAGTTTGTTCAGTTCAAGTTCTTTGAGCAGTGGAATCGCTTGAAAGCATACGCCAATGGAAAAGGAATCGAGATTATAGGAGATATTCCGATTTATATGGGAATTGACAGCGCAGATGTGTGGGCGAATACAGGAGAGTATCAGTTGGATGAGAACCTGACGCCGACTAAGGTAGCAGGAGTGCCGCCAGATGCATTCTCCGACCTTGGACAGAAGTGGGGGAATCCACTTTATGACTGGGATAAGATGGAAGAGAATGGTTTTGCTTGGTGGGCAAGAAGAATGCATGCATCTGCACAGTTATATGATGTGATTCGAATTGATCATTTTATTGGAATTATTCGTTACTATCAGATTCCTGCAGACATGCCAGATGCAAGACAGGGCGCCTACGCCAAGGGACCGGGTCAGAAGCTGCTGGATGTTATTAATGAAGCGATTGGAGATAAGAAGCTCATTGCAGAGGATCTTGGTGTAGAGATTCCAGAGGTGAATGAGATTTTGGCTGCCAATGGATATCCGGGGATGAAGGTCTTAGAGTTCGCATTTGGTGGAGACCGCGCCAATCCGCATCTTCCATATGGCTATACAAGAAATTGTGTTGTGTATGGCGGAACGCATGATAATGAGACATTAATGGGATATTATTCGGATCGATCAGATGAAGAACTGACCTATGCAATAGAGTATCTGGATACCAGCAATCGAAGTAAGATGGTAGATAATACCTTCCGTGCAGCATATTCAAGTGTGGCGGAGCTTGCGGTGTTTGCGGTTCAGGATATATTAAAGTTAGACAACTGGGCACGTATGAATCTTCCATCAAGTCTGGGAATTAACTGGAAGTGGAGATTACAGAAGGGTGAGTTGACTAAAGAACATGTAAAGAATATGCAATATCTTGCCAGCGTATATGCAAGAGAAGCGTAGTATAAAAACGGATGATAAAGAGTGAAATGAAAAAAGGCTGGTGTACAGGAAATCTGTGCATCGGCCTTTTTTCAATTTATAGGAAATTGAATTTCCTATAAATTAAAAACACTGCGTGAGCATCGCAGCGGCGCGGATAATGAAGTTATTACTACGTAAACGCGCCGCGCGAAAGAGTTTGCAAGCAAACTCTTTTTTCTTTTAATAGGTAATAAAACACTTGCAATGCACACATAGATGTGTTACTATTCTTTCTAAGTCGTACACTTGTCTTTCTGTGAAGAACACACGGACACATATGTGTGCCGAAGGTGGACAAAAATCAAGATGGGTTATGGGGAAATAATTATGACAGATAGTAATAAGTATTATGTTGTAAAACAGAAAGCTTTGCCAGAGGTTTTGCTCAAGGTGGCAGAAGCAAACAGAATGATTGAAACAAAGAATATTTCTGTGGCAGATGCGACGGAAAATGTTGGAATCAGCAGAAGCTCATTTTATAAGTATAAGGATGATATATTCCCATTTAGAGATAATGTGAAGGGTAAGACCATTACATTCGTCCTGTCAATGGATGATGAACCAGGATTATTGTCATTGGTGTTAAAAAAGGTTGCGAAGTTCAAAGCAAATATTCTGACCATACATCAGACAATTCCGGTAAATGGAGTTGCGTCTTTAACTTTGAGCGTGGATATCCTTCCGACAACGGGGGATTCCATGAAGATGATCGAAGAAATCGAAAGGCTAGAAGGCGTTCGCTACCTAAAGATTTTAAGTAGAGAATAAACGCGTTAGCAATGAGCCATGCGACAGAAAATAAATTATGCTGCGTTGTGGGCTTGCACACAAAAGTGGCATAATTTACTTTCTGACATACGGCGAATGCCGTGATGTGAGGAACTGCGAAGCAGTTACGAACGTCAGCATGGCGACGTAAAGGAAGAAGCAAAACATACGGCGAATGCCGTGATGTGAGGAACTGCGAAGCAGTTTCGAACGTCAGCATGGCGACGTAAAGGAAGAAGCAAAACATACGGCGAATGCCGTGATGTGAGGAACTGCGAAGCAGTTTCGAACGTCAGCATGGCGACGTAAAGGAAGAAGTAAAACATACGGCGAATGCCGTGATGTGAGGAACTGCGAAGCAGTTACGAACGTCAGCATGGCGACGTAAAGGAACATGCAAAACATGCGGCTAATGTTAGCATGGCAATAAGAACATATACAAGAAGGGTAAGGAATGAGATGGCTAAAATTGCAGTATTAGGTTATGGAACAGTTGGTTCAGGAGTTGTTGAGGTATTGGCAACAAATAGTGAATCAATCACAAAAAGAGCAGGAGATGTTGTAGAGGTTAAGAGCGTACTTGATTTAAGAGATTTCCCAGGAGATCCTATTCAGGATAAAATCGTTCATGATATTGACGTTATTATCAATGATCCAGAGATAGATGTTGTTGTAGAGGTTATGGGCGGAGTAGAGCCAGCGTTTACATTTGTAAAGAAGGCATTAGAGGCAGGGAAGAGTGTATGTACTTCTAATAAAGCATTAGTAGCAGCACATGGTTCAGAACTTCTTGCAATGGCGAAGGAGCGCAAGCTGAACTTCATGTTTGAGGCGTCTGTAGGTGGTGGTATTCCAATTATCAGACCATTAAACCAGTCATTGACAGCAGATGAGATCACACAGATTACAGGTATTCTTAACGGAACAACCAATTATATTCTTACAAAGATGAGCCGCGAAGGCAGTTCTTACGAAGAGGTATTAAAGGAAGCACAGGCACTTGGATATGCAGAACGTAATCCAGAAGCAGATGTGGAAGGCTTTGATGCATGTAGAAAGATTGCAATTCTTACATCTTTAGCATTTGGCTCTACAGTGAAGTTTGAAGAAATTACAACAGAAGGAATTACAAAGATATCTACAGAAGATTTTGCATATGCAGAGCAGCTTGGCTGTGTTGTAAAGCTTCTTGCGACATCTAAGAAGGTGGATAATAAGGTATACGCAATCACAGCTCCATTCATGATTGACAATACTCATCCTTTATATAATGTAAACGATGTATTAAACGGAATCTATATTAATGGAAATGTAATCGGCGATGTCATGTTCTTTGGCGCAGGTGCAGGAAAGCTTCCAACAGCAAGCGCAGTTGTGGCTGATGTAGTAGATTGTGTAAAGCATAAGGGCAAGAATGTTATGACAATCTGGAGTTCAGAGAAGCTGGAACTTGGAAATACAGATGATATGAAGAGAGATTTCTTTGTTAGAGTAAAGGGAAATGATACATCTGCAGTGAAGGCTGCATTCGGCAATGTTGCAACAATTACTATTCCAGGGGTTGAAGATGAGTTTGGTTTTGTTACTGGAATGTTGACAGAGAAAGAATTTAATGAGAAGGCAGAAGACTTAGAGGTTATCAATAGAATTCGCCGTGATCATACAAAGCTGTAGGGAATACAATTTAAAATAAAAGAGGAAAGTGTGAAAAATCCTTATATCATAGATTTTTCACACACAAATTTTGTGCAAGGAACTAAAGTTCCTTTGCAGCCCAAAATTCGTGAGATAAAGCGAGAATGGAGAGGAATAAAATGAAATATTTAATCGTACTTGGCGATGGAATGGCAGACAAGGAAATTCCTGAACTTGGAAACAAGACACCTTTAGAGTATGCAAAGACACCTGTGATGGATCAGTATTCCAAGATGTCTGAAGTTGGTATGGTACACACAATTCCAGAGGGTATGTCACCAGGAAGTGACACAGCGAATCTTTCTGTATTAGGATATGATCCAAAGGAATATTATACAGGACGTTCTCCATTGGAAGCACTAAGCATTGGTGTAGATATGAAGACGACAGATGTTGCACTTCGTTGCAATATTGTGACAGTATCAACAGATGATCTGCCATATGAAGAAAAGACGATTATTGACCATAGTTCTAGTGAGATTTCAACAGAAGATGCAGCAGTGCTTCTGGAAGCTGTTAGAAAAGAATTAGAGAATGACATATACAAATTCTATGTTGGTACAAGCTACCGTCACCTGACAATCTGGGACCAGGGTCAGGTTGTGGAATTGACACCACCTCATGATGTATTAGGACAGCAGATTGGACAGTATCTTCCAAAGGATGAAATTCTTCGTGAAATGATGAAGAAGAGCTATGATATTCTTGCAAATCATCCTTTGAATCTTGAAAGAATCAAGAATGGTTTGAACCCAGCGAACTCAATCTGGTTCTGGGGAGCAGGTACAAGACCAATGCTTTCTCCATTCAAGGAAAAGACGGGACATACTGGAGCAATGATTTCAGCAGTAGATCTTTTAAAGGGAATTGCAGTTGGCGCAGATATGAAGGTTATCGAGGTTGAAGGCGCCAATGGTGGACTTCATACCAATTATGAAGGAAAAGCAGATGCGGCTGTCGATGTATTACTCAATCAGGATTATGATTTTGCATATATTCATCTGGAGGCTCCAGATGAGATGGGACATCAGGGAAGCTATGAGAGAAAGGTTCAGGCAATTGAGAATCTTGATCAGAAGATTATCAAGCGCGTTGTTGAACAGATGGAAGCAGCAGGAGCAGACTTCAGAATGCTCGTTCTACCTGATCATCCAACGCCTGTTGCGATTCGAACACATACATCAGATCCAGTTCCATATATGCTTTATGACAGCACCAATAAGCTGGATAAGACATGGAATTATAATGAAAGAGAAGCGGCTGAAGGCGGAATTTATGTTGCTGAAGGTCATACATTAATTAATCATCTCTTCAATGCATAACACAAATTAAGGAAGAAAAAGAAAGGTATATAGAATCATGGTTAAAGTAGTTAAGTTTGGTGGAAGTTCACTGGCAAGTGCAGAACAGTTTAAGAAGGTTGGAAATATCATTCGTGCAGAGGAAAGCAGAAAGTTTGTCGTTCCATCTGCTCCAGGAAAGAGATTCGCAGAAGATACTAAGGTTACAGATATGCTTTATAAATGTTATGCAGAAGCAGAAGCTGGTAAGAATTTTGATAAATCATTAAAGGCAATCAAGGATCGTTATAACGAGATTATCAAGGGGTTAGGATTAAAGCTTTCATTAGATGAGCAGTTTGAGATCATCAAGAAGCAGTTCTCTGCGCAGGCAGGAGAAGATTATGCTGCATCACGTGGGGAATATCTGAATGGTATTGTTATGGCAAACTATCTTGGTTATGAATTCGTAGATGCTGCAACAGTAATCTGCTTTGATAAGAATGGTGACTTTGATTCAGAAAAGACCAACGAGATGATGGCAGAAAGACTCTCTAAGGTAGAGGCTGCAGTTGTTCCTGGATTTTATGGCGCTATGCCGAATGGAGTAGTAAAAACATTTTCAAGAGGTGGTTCTGACGTGACAGGTTCTATTGTTGCAAGAGCAGTCAGAGCAAATGTATATGAGAACTGGACAGATGTTTCAGGATTCATGGCGGCTGATCCTAGAATTGTTAAGAATCCAAAGCCAATTACAGTAATCACATACAAGGAACTTCGAGAGCTTTCCTACATGGGCGCATCAGTCCTTCATGAGTCAGCAATCTTCCCAGTTAGAAAAGAAGGAATTCCTATTAATATTCGTAATACCAATGCACCAGATGACAAGGGTACGATGATTGTTGAGGCAACATGCCATACACCAGAATATACAATTACAGGTATTGCAGGTAAGAAGGGATTCGTATCTATCAGCATTGATAAGGATATGATGAACTCTGAAATCGGGTTTGGACGTAAGGTACTTCAGGTATTCGAAGACAACGGCATTTCGTTCGAGCATATGCCATCAGGAATTGATACAATGACTGTATTTGTTCATCAGGACGAATTCGTAGAGAAGGAACAGAAGGTTCTTGCAGAACTTCATAGAGCAGTACATCCAGACTCAATTGAATTAGAATCAGATCTTGCTTTAATCGCAGTTGTTGGACGTGGTATGAGAAATAATTCCGGTATTGCTGGAAATATCTTCTCTGCGTTAGCAAAGTCTAAGGTCAATATCAAGATGATTGATCAAGGTTCTAGCGAATTGAATATTATTATCGGTGTTCGTAATAAGTACTTTGAAGAAGCGATTAAGACAATCTACAGCGTATTTGTTCCAGAAGACTAAAAACATACAGACCCGGAAGATATTCTTTCGGGTCTGTATGTAATATAATATCTCAGAAGAATTTTGTGTGGTTTATCCAGATATTAATGAGATAGTATGCTGGAAGGAGAGGGAAAATAATATGAAAAATGCAAAGAATGAGCTGCTGCACTGATTCTTAAGGTGCTCTTGGCTGGTAATCAAAATCATGGTTTCAAGAATAAAGGCGATGATTTCTCTGGAAAGAATAATGTTGATGAAGAAATGGAAAAGATTAGAAAAAAGATGAAATAGTAGTTTGGGCTGCCACGATGTGGCAGCTTCTTTTACTTGAGTTTCCGCAAAATGTAATTAAAAAATGAATATATCCTTCCAAAGTACCAATCTATCGAATTTTTGAATTATTCAGAGTGACAGTGACTGGAGTAGTGGCACTTTAATAAGCCCCGTTGGAAC
>JAQUVV010000097.1 GCA_028693195.1 Lachnospira sp. | reverse complement strand
GGTACATAGATAATATTTACTTTTCAAAGTACAATGCCAGAGTTTCGCTGGCATGATCAATCAAGATTCCGAGAGATCATTATATTATCCTAATAATTTACCGACATTATATTATATTTTCTTATGGAATACAACTCATAATAAAAGCCATACCAATAGTCCTTTCATCACATCAACATATGAAAGAACCATCACTATGGCTTAAATTACGTATTATCTTCTATTCTTTATTCATCTTGAATCATTAATCCATCTTTGGAAGTCCTGCTAGACTAGCTGCCAGCTCTTCATCCGTTGGAATATAGTCTTTCATCTTTCCATCATGGAAACTTTCATATGCATACATATCAAAGTATCCCGTTCCTGTAAGACCAAAGACAATTGTTTTCTCTTCTCCGGTTTCTTTGCACTTCATTGCCTCATCAATTGCAACCTTAATTGCATGACTGCTTTCTGGTGCAGGGAGAATTCCTTCAATTCTTGCAAACTGCTCAGCAGCCGCAAATACCTCTGTCTGTTCAACAGATCTTGCTTCCATTAAACCATCATCAAAGAGCTGTGATAAAACAGAGCTCATACCATGGTATCGAAGTCCGCCTGCATGGTTTGCTGATGGAATAAAGCCACTTCCTAATGTATACATTTTCTGTAAAGGACATACCTTTCCAGTATCGCAGAAATCATAAGCATATTTTCCACGTGTTAAGCTTGGACAAGATGCAGGTTCCACTGCAATGAACTTGTAATCTGCCTCACCTCGTAATTTCTCGCCCATAAATGGAGAAATCAATCCTCCTAAGTTGGAGCCGCCACCAGCACATCCAATAATAATGTCTGCTTTTACACCATATTTATCTAACGCAGCCTTTGTTTCAAGACCAATAATGGACTGATGTAGTAGTACCTGATTCAGTACACTTCCTAATACATATCTGTATCCCTCATGTGTAGTTGCCTGTTCTACAGCTTCAGAAATCGCACATCCTAAACTTCCAGTTGTTCCCGGATGTTCAGCAAGAATCTTCTTTCCTACCTCTGTAGTCATTGATGGAGATGGTGTTACCTTTGCTCCGTAGGTTCTCATAACTTCTCTTCTAAATGGTTTCTGCTCATATGAACATTTGACCATATATACCTGGCAGTCTAAGTCGAAGTATGAACAAGCCATTGATAACGCCGTTCCCCACTGGCCTGCGCCTGTTTCTGTAGTAACACCTTTCAGCCCCTGCTGTTTTGCGTAATAAGCCTGTGCAATTGCAGAATTTAACTTATGACTTCCACTGGTATTATTTCCCTCAAATTTATAGTAAATCTTTGCTGGTGTCTGTAATTTTTCCTCTAAGCAATAAGCTCTTACCAATGGAGCTGGGCGATACATTTTATAAAAATCACGGATTTCCTGTGGAATATCAATATATGGATTGGTATCATCTAATTCCTGCTGAACTAATTCCTTGCAGAAAACTTCCTCTAATTCTTCTGCTGTCATTGGCTGATGCGTTTCTGGATTTAACAACGGTGCTGGCTTATTCTTCATATCCGCACGAACGTTATACCACTGCTTTGGCATCTCCTGCTCATCTAAATAAATCTTGTAAGGAATGTTGTTATCCTGTTTCATCATGTTCTCCTTCCGTCCTGCGTCCTGCGCAGACCCACATCTTTTTATTTTATGAACTTTTGCAGAAGACAAAAAAAACCTGTCCCTGCAAATAAATGCTGGGACAGGTTTGTATACTTTTCCTGCGGTGCCACCCGGCTTGATATTAAATCAACCAATATTCTTTATCGATTGTTCTATATCCACTTTAGCGCCTAATCTGCGCTTGGATTTTTTAACGAAGTATCTTCTCCGTCTCATCTACTAATCATTATATAACATGATGTTCAACTTGCCCTCCAAAGTCCATTCCAATTAAGCTTTCATGCTTTGCTTCCACCACGCAATGCTCTCTGTAAAGAAATATCTTAATTGTACTTACTCTTTGTCTACGGTTTTATTTTTTATCACTTTATCATAGTAACGCAGCAATGTCAAGACATAGAATGACAAATTTCATATTATTCCTAATAAACCAATATCAAAAATTCATATTATTAAAGCATTAAATCTTTTATCTCCGCAGTGCATTTCGAACTCTGATTCCAATGACCTTCGGCGATGATGGCTTATACACGAAATCATCTGCTCCCAGATCAATCAGCTTATCTTCCTGCTGATGATTTCCATACTGCGTATCGGCAATAATAACCAGATGATTATACTTCCCATCACTTCGTATCTTTCTCGTTAATTCTATTCCATCCATCTCAGGCATCTGTATATCTGTAATGACTGCATCCAAACCACGACTAGTCTGTATCAGCTCCCATGCCTCTTTTCCATTGACAGCCTCTATTACATCATAATCTGATTCAAGGGAATCTCTAATAATCGCACGATTTAGCGCAATGTCATCAACAACCAGAATCTTCTTTCTCTGAATGTCTCGATTCACCTTAAGCAAATCACTTAATGTAGAATATAACACATCCGTCTCAATTGGTTTACTTAAGTGCGCATCCATTCCTGCATCTCTTGTCAGATTCACATCATCGCTAAGTGCATTGGCTGTCATTGCGATAATTGGAATCATACGTGCATCACGCCTTGATAGATTTCTAAACATCTTTGTCGCTTCTATTCCATCCATGACTGGCATTCTTATATCCATTAGAATGGCATCATAATATCCTGTCAGAGATTTCGAGAACATATCCACACCAACCTGTCCATTCTCCGCATGATCCACAAGGATTCCCTTTGCTTCCAGTACTCGTTTGGCAATTTCAGCATTTAACGGATGATCTTCTACCAGAAGAATTCTCTTCCCAGAAAGACTAATGTCGCGCTCTATAGATACTTGCATCTTTTTCCAGTCCTTAATCTGCTCCTCTGTAGCAATGTTCAGCTTCAGAATGATGGTATAGCAGCTTCCTTTTCCAAGTTCACTCTCCACAGAAATGTCACCACCCATCAGCTCCAGTAGCTGCTTTGTAATAGACATTCCCAGTCCTGTACCTTCGTATGAATTGGTTCTGGTTGCATCTTCCTGTGAAAATGCTTCAAATATATGAGGAAGAAATTCTGGACTAATTCCAATTCCCGTATCTCTAATTGTAACCTTATCGGTAATTACTCCATTCTCCACTGATAAATTCTCGAGACTAAAATCTATGCTTCCGCCTTCTGGCGTGAACATGACAGGTAATATTCTTCTTTTTCATACTTGCCTTCGCTAATCCAAGGGCATTATTAAAGACACTCTTCCCCTCGCATACAACTGGGTGAAGCTCCATTTTCCCACTTTCAATTCGGCTGACATCTAATGTATCATTAATCAGATTTAACAGATATTTTCCAGACATCTCCATCTCTGACAAATCTCGTTCCATACTGTCATCTGTAACTCTTGCTTTTAATATGCCTGTCAAACCAAGAATTCCATTAAGCGGTGTTCGCATATCATGACTGACACGGGATAGAAATGCAGTCTTTGCCCTATTGGCTGCCTCTGCCTGTACCAGCGCAGCTGATAATTCTTCCTTCTGCTTCATTTCCTTCTCGTATAATGCAGTGACATCCTGAACCGCTGAAAGCATCACATCCTCATCACCTTCCAGATATGCATAAATCACCTTATAATGTCCGATTTTTCCATTCTGATTCAAGGTGTACATACACTCATAATATGGATTTTCAGATAGTTCTTTCTTGATTGTTTCCAGCTTATTTTCCTGAATAACCTCTTCCACCTTGTCTGGAAGTGCGTATGCTCTAAAAAATGCTTCCAACCCCAGATCTTTATCTCCTGTCTCTTCCTGCGCTGCTGTTATCTCCTGAAGATTCTGATCCTGTGCATTGTTGTTAAATGGATAAGCAATTCCTGTTTCATTATCGATAACCAAAATCGACTGATATTCCACCTCAAGAAGCTTATCAACGACAAGCTGAGAACGCACACGATCTGTTACATCATGAATTGAGCTAATCAGCTCAATGTCTCCGGTATATGGATTTTCTAGCAAATCATAAACAACATTCGCCCATCTGGCATTATTCTGAATATGATAGGTTACTTCAAAATGTGTCTCTCCATTGGCATAGGCTTCTAACAATATCTTTCTGTTCTTAACAGCATTAAACTTACGAATCTCCGCTTCGTCATTCAAGTCATCATTAATACTCTCCAGCAATTCATCTGCTGTCTTTAACTTCTGATGTCTCCGAAATTCCGGCGAGGAAAATTCATAGGAAGTAATTACATTCTGGCTTAGGTTTACATTCACCTTAGATAACGCATCTCTGGATGCCATCTGATTTAGACGAATTTTTTCTTTATACTTCTCTACACGTTTCTTCTGCTCTGTAATATCAATGGCAACTCCAATAGAATCAACATAATTTCCAGCTTGGTCATATACTGGCGTATAGACCATCTGATACCATAGATATTCTTTCCCATCCACCGAATTCGCTCTGATCTCTGAGGTAACTACATTCCCCGATTTCATATTATCAAACATCTGCAAAAAATCTTCCACACTGTCCTTATGAATAAATCCCATATTCACAATGGCTTCTGGAACATTCTCAATGACCTTCGGTAAATGATATGCTTTCCCCAGCGTATGAGAATCTGTAATCTGTTTCGTTAGATAATTATATCTCCATGCAAGAACTTTTGCTGACTGCAATGCAATCTCAAGCGTATTTTTACTGCGATCCGCTTCCATCTGTGCTTTCATAATATTGTCATAATTGACAAAGGACGCGTATATTTTGATGTAATTTTCCGTACGCTTAACGACTGCACCTGTCAGCTGAATCCATATCCAATCTCCACTTCCTGATTGAAGCCGATAGGTGACTATTACTTTATCCTCACCCGCCAACAGTCTTGCAATAGCTTCCTGTATATTCATAATATCGTCTGGATGTGCGGCATTCAAAGAATTCTCACCTAAGAATTGCACACGATCCTCTCGATCAGCTCCAAGCATCTCATAAAATGCATGATTTAGATAACTCTGCGTAACTACGCCATCCAGCACTTCATATACACCAATTCCAGTTGGAACCTCATTTATCAATGCTTGCAGCTGTTCATTCTCCAATTTTGCCTGCATATTTAAGCCTTCCCCATTCTATACATGTATCACGATTTCTTTTTGTTATATTTTACACTTGATACACCAGAAAAGCAAACAGAACTGCCCAGCAAAACCACATTTTTGCTGGGCAGTTCTAAACACTTTTATAAAATTTCCACTCTTATATCTTGGCAGTAATAGACATGTATATGGATCTAATTTGCGACCTGAACAATGGACTTATCGCCCTTCATCATAATCTTCAACTTCTCGTTTCCCCAGATGGAAAGTTCCCTCAACATCATCCCCGTACCTGGCTTAATTGTCGTCAGATCGATTTCAACCTCTTCTACCAAATCCTGTGTAAGTGCTTTATATGGAATTTCTGGCACTGACAGATAGACCATCTTCTGAATCTTGTCTTTATTTTTAAGAACCACTCTTGCATAGCTGTTCACATATTCGTCCTCATGTAAACGCTGAAATGCAATATTTTCAATCTGGTTGCTTAATGGAGTTGTAGATACTTCTTTGATGATTGTAGTATATGTATCATCTCCACATACTAATTCTACTTGATTTCCCTTGCTCTTATATCTTAACAGCTTCTTCGCAACGCTTTCAGGAATCTGAATCAAGATTGTCTCATGATTCTTTCCGTCTGATATACTGCATGGCACCATTCCCTTCTGTCTGATCTTCTTAGCCTTTATCTCTGGCGCTCTCTTTTCAACATTTAATGTATACATATTTATAAATCTCCTTTTTGACTATGTCTTGTAGTTACACTGAAAATAAATATCTACATCCATTTCAATCACCCCCTTAACTTGATTTCATAAAAGTATTTATGAATCGCATCTATCTGTGTTCTTACATCTTCCGAATAATCCAATGCCGATTCATTCTTCGCCGATAATTTTTCTAGAATTTTTCTGGCGATTTCGGTTGGAACATATTTCATTCGACTGGAGCCCCAGGTCTTCAATCTTTTCTCTTCTTCAAAAAAGTCCCAAAAATATACAGGTTCTTGATTGTCCAGAAGTACATGGTATTTCTCATGTACTGCAATCTGTCCATCCAGACAATGAATTCCAATAAAATTCTCATCTGTCATAAACAAGCCAATAATCCTGCGCTGTCTCTCTGCTTCTCCACGACTCTTCTGTGTCAGAAAGCATATAGAATACATATTCAGCTTTAATGGAATCTTCGGTTCTTTCCCTGCCTTGCATGTACAGATATTCCAATTCTTAGCTATATCCGTAATCTCGTTTTCTTTTATATCAAAGACAGCATGATCGCTCGGTTTCAGTTTAAATGTTGCCCGATACATTTCTACTTCTCTCTGTCTCTTTTCCTTCTCTTTTTCCTGACTCAGCTGATTCAGATTCTGCTGTACAATCTCTTTTGTTTCCGCATCCAATGCCTGAATATGATTTTCAAAAGCCGCAGGGAATAAGAAACAGCGGACTGCCGCCCCAAAGGCAATGTCCATCTTATTATCATACTGACGTACAATCTCTCCCTCTCCATACTTGGTATGCTTCACTCTTTTTCCAATGATATTCATCTCTCCAATTTACCCCTTTCTGAAACGAACCTCCCAATAGTAAAAAAAGAAGAAGGGCTTCTATAATGTGTCGAAACACGTTATTAAAAGCCCTTCTTCTCTAAGACGGTTCTTTTATTATTCATTTAAATATATTGTATCATATAAAAATATATTGTCAAGTCCCATTGCTAGCCATGCCTAACCACTGCCATTCCTTATCACTTCCACTCCGTTCACAGTAACACGGTTCGCGAAACAAACTTACTTATATTAATTTCTTTATATAAAATCGATTCATTGTGCTATGTACACAGTCCTTTGGGCGTTCTATTTGCTGAAATCCAACCTTTTCGTACATATGAATAGCTGTCGCAAGATTCGTATGTGTCTCCAGATACATTTGTTCATAACCAGCCTTCTTTGCCTCTTGACACACATATTCAATCAAATCATAACCATAGCCATTTCCCTTGGCTTCGTCGCATAGATACAATTTCTGCAGTTCTGCACATTTTTCAAATCCATCGAATTCTGCGAACCCGATTCCACCAATCATCATGTCTTCATCGTTGGTCAATACGTAGTAATTTCTTTGAGTAGATGCCAGATAATACTCACTCAGGTGCTCCAGTCCCTGGTCAAAGTACACCGTTCCCGGCAAATCCAGATGATTTGCCTTCAGATTAGAGCGTACAATTTCCGCTAGCCTCTGATTATCCTTTTCACGAATCTGTCTGATTCTCATATTGTTTTTCAAGTCACTCTTCCTCTCTTCTTTTCTCTAAGTGGCGATTCCACGAAGCATTGACCTGTTCCAGCTGTTTCTTCTCCATGATCCTGTTACGATCACTGATAATAGATAGCATTTCATCCACCACTTCCTCCATTGGTAAATGCTGATAATGAGACAAATATTGAATCATTCTAATAGCTGTATAATCTGTATTTAAATTCTGAGTAACTAAATCACAGAATTCCTCTGGGTATTCACGATCTAACATCAGTTCATATAATTCAATACTGCTTTCTAATTTGGGTTTCATATAATTTCATTCCTACCTTTCATTTTCTTAATTATTTTCTAACGATTCTCTAATAATACTGAAGTAATCGCCGGATTGTCCAGGTTATCTGGTACGCCGTTTCTTAATTAACTGCACTTAATTATGCAGGATATTTTTTCAAGGGTGCAGTCCAAAAAACGTAGATGTAGCGGGCTACATCGAGGCTTTTTGAACTGTGCAATTGGAAAAAAAGACAAATAATTTGGTGTAGTTAATTAGAAATCGGTGTACTAGTACCTACTGGACTATTGGGATTATTTGTGCAATATCTTCAATCTCATAATCAGGTGTAATTCCGCTCGTATTTTCTTTCCTGTTGGGATTAAACCAACAGGTCTTGATTTCTGCATTGATACCACCTTGGATATCACTGGTCAAAGAATCTCCTACAATTATCATTTCAGACTTATCATATTGACCAATTTTTGAAAAGACTCCATCAAAGAAGGATTTATTTGGTTTTTCTATCCCAATATCCTCTGAAATAAATACATCATCAAAAATATCATTCATTCCAGACTTCTGCAATTTTCGCATCTGTGCAATCTTCGTTCCATTGGTTACGGCATATTGACGTACATTTCCCTTGAACGATTTCAGCGTTTCTAATGCATGTTCATGAAAGCAAATTGTATCTCCAAGTCTCACTTGATACTCAGCATTAAAAGCTTCTGCCACAGAAGTATCCAGCTGGTATTCACGAAAGAATTCTATAAATCTTCCAATCAGTATTTCTGGTTTAGTCATCATTCCCTGCTCAAGCATTTTCCAATAACGCTCATTAATCGCAGAATATGTATTCAGCATATCATCCGTACATTCTCCCAATTCAAACTTCTCGAAACAGCTACGAATCCCTGCTTTTTCTGCCTGCAGAAAATCTAATAACGTGCCATCTATATCCCATAATATCACTTTAATCATATATTATTTTCCTTTTCGTCCCGCAAGGAACTGCTGTAATTATTTTCATGATTATATCATAAATAATTCATTGAGGAAATCCGAAGTCTTGCTGGTACCCTTATTGTTACAATCATGAACCTTCGTGTGAAAAAGTCTCAATATCCATCGCCTTCCGCGAATTTCTATGTAAACGATTACAGTGGTGTATTTACGCAAGAAACAGAAAATTTTATCATGAGAGAATCCGTTGCTCTTTTCAACGCAACATCTGCTCAGATTGTCGTTGCTGCAGTTCCAGATACACAAGCGGATGATCTGGAAACCTTCAGCTATAATCTGGCAAACAACTGGG
>JAQUVV010000003.1 GCA_028693195.1 Lachnospira sp. | reverse complement strand
CGATGGATGTACTCAGGTCATTCGACCATTTTTTTCCGGTCAGCTGATCCGTCACATCAGTGGCTTCACTCGTACCGCCGACATAAACTTTGGCGGTCAGAATATTGTTTGATGTTGCCCAGTTAGGTACTGAGGTGATAGTGCTCTCATCTTTTGAATAAATCTGTTGTACACCGTTTGAAGCGGTGATAAACGCTGTGATAGGTCTGGCATCGTTATTATCTACGATGGTTATCTGACCTGTGGTTACTAAATCTCCCATAATTTATAATCTATTAGTCAATAATTAATTGTAACATCGCATGAAAAAACGGCTTTACTGTCAACATCTTCACTGGTGATGTTGATGATGTTCGAGCCGTAAGTTGAATATTTCAGGTTCCAGGCAGCATCCTTTTCCGGATTGTTGCTTTTCCTTTTCCATTTAAAACAGGATTGATTGATTGTGTCCGTTATATCTACGTTACCCTTGTAAACCCTCGCTGTGAGCGTTGAGTCTATTACGTCATTGCGGAAGATCGTACCGTTGGAACTGCTCACCTCAGTACGAATGGTCACATTTGCATCCGTATATGACTTACTTTCGGTGATTGCCGAGCTGATTTGTCCCGGTATGACGGAAAGTTCCGTCTTAACAGTGCTTAGTTCATCTTCCACCGATTTACCGTTACGCAGGACAAACAAGCCTTTGAGAAAGACATTTTGAGCATACAGGCCGTATCCGTCAGGTTGCAGACCATCCGGAAAATCGGAATCGGTGATACCGTCAAGGCAACCCAGTACCACTTTGGATTTATCTGTCATATCGGTTGAGTTAACACCGTCCAAAACAGAGAAACGGGGCTTACCGTCTTCGGATGCGGTGAGATACAAAACGCCTTGTCGGGCTGTATACGTTTTGTTACCCATCTGTACAAGGTCATCACCAACGGCGGGCACAATCCCAACCGGAAACTCTGATTTAGGAATGGTTATTGCATCCCCCGATACCGAAAGGATACGTACCCAGTAATATTTTGCACCGGAAGGGCTAAATACCAGACAGCGTTCCAAGTCATCGGCAACAAAAGTCATGTCGCCCTCTATGCCTAAAACATAACTCGTTGAATCTTCACTTACAGACTTAACCCGACCGTTTGCCAAAGAAACAACTAAACCACCGTTAACAGCACGAACTTTTGAGATGATCAGCTCGAAAATAGTCATGGCCTTACGGATGGTCAGGTTATCAAGCTCTAAATTCCAATCACCGTTCAGGGCTTTATACAGTTTAAAACCTTCACCTGTGAGTCCGTGGATAAATGTTTCGGAGCTTACATAATCCCTGATTATCGTGCGGAAAAGTGTAGCAACGTTGGAAACGTTCAGATCGTATGTTTCTGCAAGCTTTTGAACGAGCAGATTCAGAGTAGTGACTTTATGTGTGATAGTTGCCGTTTTAGCTTTTGCATTTCCAGTTACTTCCAATGCAGCTAATTGGGCTTTAACCAAAGCAATAAGCTCCTGCACAGTTGCTATACCGTCTTTATCTATGGAGGCTTTATCTCCGTTTACCGTTAAGCCTTTTAGAAAGTCTATTATTTCGGAAGCCTTATCCGGTATATCTTTGCGAAGGAACATAGCCAATTGACGTAATGAAGAGAAGACGTTACTATTGGAAGCAGTTGTACTATCGTTAAGTCGGATTACGTACACACCGCTTCCCCCTGATCCTGTATATGTCTGACTTTTATAGGTTATAGTCTCCAGCTTCTCTTCAATATCCCCAATTCTGGAATAAGCAGCTGTTTCGCCAACTGTATATATCGGACTGTCGGTTGGAATGTCAAGGTTATACTCAAAACCTATAATCCTTGATACACGCCCATTTTCAAAATAGCCCGGATTGATAAGGTTCACTCTATCGCCAACCTCATACAAAGCTCCCCCTGGCATCATCTTATTGTCGTATGTGGACGGATCTATCTTTGTCTTTGCTACATATTCCTGAGCTTTTTGGAGTAGTTCTTGCTCGGCCAGAGGAATATATGTGTCAGAAACGAATGTAATATCAAAACCGCTCAACACAAACTTATCACCATTTACAGGTTTTAGGGTGTCATTGGGTAGATTGACTCCATAGTCTGAGTTTCTAACTATCTCCCAAATCTGTGCCTCAGGATTCCAATCTCCATTTATCTTTTCGGGCTTACCATCAGGGTTGAATGTTACCCCGAACTCCATCCCGTTAAGAAGTCCAGATTCAAATTTGATTTTCAGGTCTTGCCCTGATATTACATAGTCCTTTGAGAAGTTAATGCTGTCTTTGAATCGGTATGCGTTCCAGACCTCACTTGTGGTCGTTCCGTCTGCGTTCTCTATCTTATCAATGTACTGTTTAGTTGTAACACCCGACATTGTGCCTATTCGTCTTGGATAAACATCGTCGAATACTACAACATCTTCTACCGCTTCTTCCTCTGCCATGTTCTCGTAAGCATCCACATAAGAAGTACCAACGGGAAGCATAAGCCTTTTCTGTACCACACCTGCGACAATCATACTATCATCGGTCGGCCTGTAGTTAGTGGGGATATTTCGGGTAGAACCGAACGCAATTATTCTTGTAGAGTATTCCGTCTGGCTGTCTGACCTCTTCATGGTATCGACATTGACACCTAGCTCGAAATCTACCGGATCCCCGAATTCACATCTCCCGAAATGAATAATATTATCCGTCACCCAACATTCACAACCTGCACTACTCGCCATTTGAAAGCAGGCGTCCAGTATGTTGATGTTGTCATAAGTCATTAAAAACGGTTTGTTCTCCACCGTGGAGTCAATAGAGAAAGTGAAATCCACCCCTCTATACTTATATCCGAGTGCGGACAGGTTGCGCAATACGATCCCTGCATGCACATCCAGTGTTGCAGTTAAGTTGAATGAAGTCTCTTTAGCTGCGCTTTCAGGAGAGTATTTTAGTTTCTTATTCTTCCACTTCCAGTAATACGCATCTAGTCTCAGCTCGTAATCATAAGCTGCCGTTGACTGATTATAATTTGGCTTATACAAATCCACGAGTTCAAACAGGCCGAAGTCTGTATCAACCCAATTACCCAGTTTAAAATAGATCGGATCATCCAACGAGAATTTCAACGTTACATAATCTTCTTTTTGCAGCGTGAACTTTCTCTTTGATCCCTCATTGATAGGAGTGGAAAGAATTATATTACCTTGTATGTCTTTAATGTCTACCATAACACACCAAAGTTCGGAGATAAAAAAAGGAAGCCCAATTTCTATGGACTTCCAAAACGAACAATGTAGGAAAGGTGCGTTATTTATTCTCTGTTTGCCGGATTAGGTTCACAAACTTTCATGGCTATCTTAGAAAAAGTACGATCAAAGCTAAAAGCAAACGATGTGGAATTCTTATAGTAAACGCGGTAAATCTCATTTCCGATAGATGGAATATTAATAGATACCAAGCCAGAAGACATTTCAGACATAAAAGCTTTGAATTTTAATATGTAATCACTTGGGCTTGAACCTTTTATGGTAAAAATAAGATTGAATTCCCTTTCGTCATATTTTTTATTATTCAGAATAACCCTCTTTCCATTTTCCAACCTGCTTTTATTTTCTATATAATCTTTCACAGGTGGAGGTGTTAAAATATTATTCAGAAAACCACTACCCATATTAACGCCCCATGTATCGAAAGCATCTTTACCGTTTATTATTAACTCTCCTCTCATAGCTATAATGCTTTTTTAATGTTATCATTTATATTGTCTAATTTATCGTTTATTTTAGGCGAGTTTTTCACTACTCTTGAAATATTACCTGCAATATCCGGAATATGCTCAACTTGCAAAGTACGCATCTCGTCAATTATTCCTTTCATAGCAAAAACATCAGACGCTAACGAATCGATCTTATCGGTAGGAAAGTTGATGTTTATATGTGGCTGATAACTGTTTGAGATAACAGCTCTGTTCTGATCTGCAATATCAGGAGCACTTGGAGTAGACAAAATCGCTTCACCTTTCATGTAATTGAGCAGAGACATTTTCTCATTAATTGAAGCAAGTAAAGCCGTTTGTTGGACTAGTTGAGTTTTACTTTCTTCACCTGAAATCTGTAAAGCAGTGAAACGACCCTTAAGTTCATTCCCAGTATCCTGATCCATCGTGTTGAAACCTTTAGATGTGTTTTTTTGAGATGAAGCAGCTGTATCAAATTGATCGTTTATCAGCTTGGCTGATTCTACGGCACCGGTTATAATACTACTCTTTAAATCATCAAGGGCTTTTCTTTCGTCTGAGGAAATAGTATTGTCTTCAAGCGACTGAGCCCACATATCGTACCACTTCCTTATATCATCTTTGTAGTTTTCAATAACGAATGCCTTAATGAGAGATTTTCTTATATACTCAGACATATTATCGGCTATATCCTCGTATGTAGTTTCAACATCGTACAGTGAATCCAGTATTCCATCAAAAAAGGAATCAAAAGAAATACCTGTAACTGACTCTTTAAGTGTTTCCTGTATCTCTTCAATACGTTCCTGACCTTCAATAATACTATTCAGATACCCACGTACATCATCATCTAGTTTAGCCCAGAAAGTCGGAGCTTCTGACTTTAGTTTCTCTAGTTGTTCTACTGATAAATCAAACAGCCCTACCATTCGCCCTTCTGTCGCTTTATCGTAAGCAGAACCTAATGCTTTTTGCGCTTCTTCCCAATCAGATGAAGACATTCTTTTCCTTTGTCTTACACCAATACTATGAGAGCCTGTACTAGCACCTGAATTAAGCCTTTCGACACCTAGAGTACGATAGCTTGCAATGCTTTTATTGATCAACTCCTCGGCTTCTTTGCTCGCCTTGTACGCTTCTTCACCGTATGACATTTCGATATACTCTTTCTTGCTATCAATAAGTTCATCCCATATATCGTTCAACCTATCATATTGAGCAACCATCTCGTTATAACTGGAATAGTCCGCACCTTTGAAGAATCCTCCGGCTCCTTTTATTCCGAATATTTCTCCGACGGTATCTAAAATTCCACCCGTTGAGTGCCAACTAGCGTCAAATATATCTCCTACGAAATTACCCAAACCTTTCTGCCCGATCTGATCCATAACAGCGATAAGAGCAGAAATGATCCCGCCTACCTGACTACCTGATTCACTTAGCGCATCTACCAGCGTACCTACTGTATTACCAAAACTAGTCAATGATACATCGGCTTCCCCTAGTTGAGATATGGCATTAGTGATTGAGGTAATGTTATCAATAGCCTTATCTTGTGACTTATTTACGTTACCCTGTGCGTTAACTTGTGAGTTCTTAGCGTTATTCAAGTCTTTTTTCGCCTTTTCAATCGCTGCATCATCGCCAGACTTTAGAGCTTCCTCTAGCTTCTTTTGAGCTTCGGTAACACTGTCTACAGCCCTCTTGTATTCCATTAATGAGGATTCAATTCCACCAAATAAGCCGCCTTTGTCGGCAATAGCCGTATTAAGGTTATTAATAGCCTCTTCTATGATCTTCACATTTTCTGGAGATTCATTCTTTTTGAATTCAGGACTGTTTTTAAAAGCAACCAGTTGCTTCTTTACATCTTGAAGTTGCTTCTTAGTCAAAGCAGATAAGTTCCCGAATATAGCCTCCCAATTGATAGACTGCTTCAACTCGCTAAGGTCTATATTAGACAGTTCTTCTTGCATCTGCTTTTTAAGAGATTCCTTTTCCCCCTCTGTTTCCGCTTTAGCAATTTTATCAGAATAAGATTCAGTGATAGCTTTCCTTTTCTCCATCACTGTACCCCATTCTTTTAAATAGTTATTCCATGAATCTTTTGATCTCTGCTTGAAAGCAGCCTGTTCTTTCTCAAAACTCAATATGGCTGACTTATAACGACTGTCGTACATCTCAATATCTTTATCGGATAAAGTGATGCCTGATGAATCAAAAGATTTGCCTTTATTCTTAGGATTGGATTCAAAAGCAGAGCGCGCATCTTCTATCTTCCTTCTTAGAGCATCCTCTTTTTCTCTGTCAATGGTTTGCATCTCCTTTTCGAAGTTGTATTCCATTTGAGCGATTGTTTTTTTTGAGCCTTCATCCATTGCTTTAATACGATCTTCTACAACTGACATTTGTAAGTCTTCGGCTCTTCGTTTTTCCTCTAAGGCTTGCTTAGTGAGGAGAACGTTATACTTTTCGGTCTCTTTCCTTAGCTTCTCGGATTCAGTCTCTTTCTTAGTAGTACTGCCGCCTAGTTTTTCATACCGTTCTTTTGCTGCCTTTTCTGCATCATCTGCCTTTTTAAGCTCTTTCTCATACTGATCTGCTGATGTATATGTTTTAGCGGATGTTTTTATATCCTCTACATCTTTTTTGGCCTTATCCCATGCAGACTTAGCTTCATTGATATAATCTTTGGCTGATTTCTCCTCGATATTTATAATTTTATCATTAAGAGATTGGATTCTACTTACTAACATTTTATCTGTTAATGGTGCCTCTTCACCTTGTATCTGAAGCCATTCCTTACCTGAATCTCTTAATATTATCCTATACCCTTCGTACATTTTCAGATAGGCCTTTGCAGACTCTTTAGTCATTCCTTCCAGTGATAAAGCCCATGCTATTTGTTGAGATTGACGCATCTTTTCTTGATCAGCTCCAATTATGGATGTGATAGCCCTGATTTTACCTTTTATCACCTCTGCATCAGTTTCAAATGCCCCTTTGTCTCTTCTTACATTGAATTGCTGATACAGCGACTGATATTCAGCCTGCGTACCCTGCCTTATCCTGCCAGCTTCACCAACACGCTCTAATTCTTGCAATCTTTTAAGACCTTTCAGACTATTTATATCATTGATCTGATTATATGAGGTCGTCATTTTTTGCTTTATAAGAAGTTGTTCGTTCTCTTTTTTCCTCGCTTCTGTTAAGTTATCTACAAGTTGCTTCTCTGTTTCATACGTGCCAAAAACAGATGGAGATATTTTTTGAAGTTCGTTAAAGGCTTTAAGTTTGGCTTCTCTGGTAGATAGCTCGTCTTGTAAAATTGACAATAAATCATCTATCCTTCTTTTCTCGTTTTCTAAATATTTATCATATTTTTCTTGTCTGTCTATCAGTTTTTTGTATTCCTTTTCTTGTGCGCTTGTTGAATCGCTCAAGGTATATAAAGCTACTCCTAGAGCTACTACCCCAGCCGTAACGGCCACATAAGGATTCATTAATAAAACCTTGTTGTAAGTGGCCTGTGCGACTGTAGCTGCCTTCGTAGCTGCTATCTTACCCCATAACGCCTTGCTACCTCCCTCTTCCAATAGGGTACTCAACACCAGAGCGGTTTTATACGTGCCATAAGTTGTTATCAGAATAGTGATAGCTTTACCAATCTCTTCATAGTTATTGACTAAAGCAGTAGCTCCCTTGATTCCTGCTTTTATAAGCCCTTCATTGCTTTCTCCAATCTCATTCAATTTGTTTGAGATTGTATCTGAAAGGATAGACATCTGTCCGGCTACCTCTTCACTTTGCTTCTGTGACATGCCATAAAACTTCCCTCCTGCACTTGTGGCATCGATAAATGCTTGCTGTACCATCTCTGCGGAGATAGCACCTTTTGACATCTCATCTTTGAGTTGCGCAATTGTTTTGCCCGTCTTCTCTGCTATAAATTGTAGCGGGTTGAAACCGGCATTAATCATCTGATTCAAGTCCTGCCCCATAAGCTTACCCGCTGCCGACATCTGACTAAAGGCCAACGAAAGAGACTGAAATTTCTGGCTGTTTCCCCTTGATATATCCCCAATAGCCTCTATGTATCTAGGCACTTTCTCAGCTTCAATATTAAAGCCTATCATCATCTCGGTTGAGGATTGTATATCCATGAACTCCAAAGAAGATATTTTGGCATACTGTTTATTCTTAGATAAGAGTTTTTTAGCTTGCTCTTCGCCTACCATTGTCTCTAGTGATACTTCTGCAGAACGGAACTGACTGCGAACATCTAGTATTTGTGAGCCTAGTTGTCTAAGAGTCGCTATCCCACCGATAATGCCCAATGCTTTTCCTAGTGAGAATGTAGAGGATGTGCTATCCTTTATTTCTGTATTGTATAATGCGTATTCGTCCTTGAGCTTTTTCACCGATAAACGAGCGTTTGCTTGTTGCTGAGTAAGGTCGAATAGAGCCGCTCTCTCTTCGTTGAGTACTCGTTTAGCTGCGTTTAGTTCACCTAGCGCATTGTTCCCCTTCAAAGGATTCATACGGACGGAACGATAAGCATCGGTAAGCCGTCTTACATCAGCCTCTACATCCTTGACTACTGCTTTCTGGCTGATTATTTTTTGCGTGAAATCATTAACAGCCTGAGAGCCTTTATATATCTTACTTTTAAAATCTCCATCCATCATTACAGCCGTTTTTGCAGCCTCGCTGACCATTCCCTTGAGTTGTGATTGAGCCTCGTTAATCTGTCTGTTTAACGTTGCCACAGCCGCAGGTGCTTTATTGGCATCCATCGACTTTAATTGAGATTCTAACTTAATAATCTCTTCACGAAGTCTTAGAACTTTTTCCCAGTCTGATTCTACACGAAAGTATAATTTAGGCATATCTATCTACTTTTTGATTTATTCTTAAAATACTCTTCTTCTGACACTTCTTCCATCACCTCACCACTTAAAGTATGAAGTTTATCTTTCTGCATGATAATGAGATTTCTATAAGGTATTACTTCAATCACTTCTTTATAGTTTAAATGAAGATTTTCCATAAAAGAGGCTATCTGCCCTAAAAGTGTATCATTACCTACAACTTGGGATGTGCCGCTATCTTTGACATGGACTTCAGAGAAGCGGCACAGGCGAAAAAAGCATCTCCTCCTAACAGTGGAAGAACATCCTCAATGACTTTCTTTAATTCGTGAAGGTTTAATGACTTAAGAGTCTTTCCTACCCTGTGAGATTTCCAGCGCCAACACTTCACGTCACCTACGATCAAAGTAGAAATGCCCTTAATTATATGAGGTACGTTTTCTGGTAGTTCGGCTAAAACGGTTAACTGATTGTATTCTCCATCCATGCCTATCTTTGAAAACTCGGAAACAGCCCGACAAAGCGTTTTTATTGCCGGAGGATAGACTGTATAGGCCTTCTTTCCGATTTTTATAGTGATAAAATCTTCACCTAACACGCTGTCAGATACTAGTTTAGCAGCTTCATTCATACGATTTTAAATTAAAAAAGGATGGGGTGGTATCACCCACTCCACCCTTTACGTTATACAATCTTTCTACCTTATATTACCCCTCTACGGCCTCTACTTCTGCTTGATCTCTCCATACCTCGGCAGCTAAATTGGCAACACCAGTTTCCATGGCAACGGCCGTTACTCCTAAACCGATATTCTTCTCGACAAAATTCCCTTTGCCCACAATAGAGGCGTTTGGAAATACAATGTAGTTTCCGCTATTGGTTTGAGCAATGATACATTTGTTGATATTCTGAACGTCTCCCCTGTCCCAGCCTGTTGTAGTGGCTGTACCACCCTGCAAGGCTGCCTTGTCTGCATATTCATATTCACCTAAAGTGAAAGCGATAGACACGGCTCCGGCTTGGGTTATATCCTTATAATAGATCTGGCCTGTCAACTCATTTATGTAATTCGTAACAGATGGATCATCTTCCGTATATCCCCATGTATCCTGATGGGAATTCTTAACTTCTTTGGTAGTTTCTTTAGCTAATAGAGTTTTAATTTCAGCACCGGTTAAGGAAGTCCCTGCAATACTAGTTATAGGATCAGCATACCATAACCTTTTAATTCCGATAAACTTCTTACTCATAATTATTTCACATTTAAAACTTCAAACAAAATTCTTACATTTACATAATGACACTTCAAATAAACGTCTTTCTCTCGCCCGATAGAAGAAATTCCATAGCGATAGGTAGTACCGTCGTAAGAACTTACCACATCATCCAGTAGTTCTTGAGCTTGTCTTTCAAGTTCACCCAAACGAGTGAAATTAGCGGAATTCTTGCTTGAATCAGGAACACATAGGTTCACCTCTACAAAACCTTTCTTCCAATAAGTACCCGCTTCTTGCTTCTTGGCATGAATGACAATTCTTTCGGTTGTAATCTCGCCCGTAAGAGTTTCTCCGTCAGGTACTCTATCAATCCCGAAAGCCTTGCAATCACGATAAAGGATGTTCGCTATGTCGCTACTTACTATCATCTATTCAAATTCTTCTTTAGCTCGTTTTTCCGCATGTAGAGCGGCACCACTTAAAACATCAAACTCTTTGGATTCCACATATGAAGCATATTCTGTTTCATTCTTCAGCAATATCCCCTCTTCGTCAACTTCTCCCTCATTGGATGCTCTTAGAACGCCTGTACGATCTTGATAACTACCGTTATCTTTAGCGTATTGAACTGATTCATTAGCTATTTCATGCTCTTTTGCAAGAACACGGGATTTCTCGTCATCAAACCAAGAAGCCACATCTGAAAAGTCAAAATCTACATCCATAACTCTGAATAATTAAAATAATTTGTAGATTTCACAGTGTAAATCGTCCCACATGCCCTCACCGTTTCGCCATCCATACATCTGACTTCGTCACCCGCTTTCAGAAAAACTTTCTTCTCGCATACAACGTGATAGTTTGGCCTGAACACAGAACCATTATCAGAGGTAAACTCTTTTGTAGTGTTATCATCGCACCGACATCCGCATACCGTTTCCCAATCTTCTCTACCTGTATTTGGAATAGGTCTGCCAAACTCATCCTTTTTTGGTTTGGTAATGACTTTAACTTGCAATATATGAGGGGAAAAAATCATAAGAATGTTACTTTAGGTTTATTGCTTAACTCATCCTTTAATCCGTACTCTTTGCAAGCCCATGAATAGTAGTCCTTAACGCCCTGAATGTTCCAAGACATTGAAAACCCGCTTTCTGAGATGGACTGCGCACGGAGTAAGAGAGAAGGAATAAACTTCGCAATCGACACACTGATTTTCAGCTTATTATCTTCGGTTACTTCATCATCCACTTCAAGAGAAATATCCAAAAGGTCAGCCTCCGACAACTGAATGCCGAAGGTCTGAAACTTCTGTTTTATGTAGTCACCTACTATCATGCTTCAATTCCCAAAGCTGTTTTTAGAGTCATTGTCTTCTCTTCATCCAAAGCGACAATATTTGCAATCAGAGTTTCCCCTTTCATGTTCATCGTTGCTTTTTCACCAATAGCCTTCAATGCATCAACAACTGCTTTTTTCTCAAACTCCTGTTCAAAGAGAGAAAGAGTTTCTTTGCTTTCTTCTTTCTTCTCTTCAAGAGCTTCAACCAGACCACGAGACACTAAGTCTTTTACACGATCCTCATCAGTCATCTCAAGCTCTGTGCCAACCTGATACAGTTCTTTGGTGAACTTATCACGAAAAATACCAATAACTTTTACTTTCATCTTTAGCCCTCCTGAACTGCATTAATAAGTGATAAATCAAAGTTCACAATCCGCGTAGGATTACTAATCTGCGGAATCCACTCAGCTGTGTACTCCAGATAACGCCCATTTTTATCCCTGTATTGTGAGATAAGCATGTTCCCGTCTGATTGTGTATAAGCACGTCCTGGTATGGGATCGGTAGCCTCATACGGAGTATGGAAGCGCATATATCCGATTTTGTCCTGACGAAGCAGAGTTATACGACCATCGGCATAAACCTGATGGTTAATACCTTGCTGATCCTCAACGTAATCTTCCTTAATATCAATAGCAGGAAGCCCAATGCCAGTGAACACTTGCGATGCAAGATCGGAAGTAACCAAAGCGGCACTTGCCATGACTTCACGCTGCCCAAGAATCATCTTGAATTTATCTCCTAATTCGGGACTGCCCACGATATACTTAACGAACGTTCCACGAGACATAACCATCTTTTGAAACGCACCGTATTGAGGCTTCAAAGAATTGATCTGTGCTTGCAGATAAGAAATAAGCTTATCTGCTACAGCGGCTTCGGGAGTGATAAATTTGAACGGAAGATCAATTTCTAACACATCCGGAGTGTTTATGTCTGAGCGATTATCTTTGTTCTTCACATTTGCAGAACCCGTCATCAACAAAGAACCTACAACCAAGTCCATACGCTTGTGAGCTGCCAACATCACCTGACGGAAATCATCATAAACGAAATTGATAATCTCATTCAAAGCAGTATTTTGATTAGCGGGTTTGGCTGCGTTGAATTTATCAATCAGGTCCTGTAACTCAGACAAACGGTCAATTGATATTTGGTAGGCATCACCAAGATAGGCTATTTCACCATACCCAGAACCGATGTTCCGACGTTCACGGATAGGTTTCTCACCATAGCGTGAATTGATAGAACCGGCCATGACCCCAGTTACAGAACCTATATAGTCCTTGAACACACGTGTAGTAGTACGACGGAAGTCAAGATACTGCTGCCAGTATATCTTATCGTCTCTCGTCTGAGAGACACGATTAATGATAGCGGAGATTATATTCGCATCATTAAAAAGAGTTTCAATAGTCAACATCATATCTTAATCCTCCTATTCGTTAAATTGAAAATCTTTACCCAAATTCGCTTTGTCCGTATCGGAGAAAGGAACTACCAACTTATCCGGTTCAATCTCACGAGCTGCCGATAACAGCGCAACCAGATTGATACCATCCTCTACTTTCCTGCTCTCATAAAGAGCTGAATTTGCAACGTTCTTAGGGGTTGTTCCGCCAACTTCACTAGCCTCGAAAAGAACGGCATTTTTTGCGATGCTGGTACCAAAGTCTGATATGGTCAACACATCATAATCAGAATTCGACTTATCAACTCCTGAAACTGTGGTACCTTTAGTTCCATTACCTAAAAACATACCAGAATAAGCATAAGATCCCTTCTGGATTTTAAGGCTCGTGCCTCCCGAGGTATAGGCTTCTACCACCTTCACGTTTCTCACTACCTTGCATGTCTTGTATTTCAAATCGGCAGCTATTGGAATAAATGAAGGAAGAACATCCCCTACGTTCAGATTTGTCGTATCGAGTTTATACGGCCCTCTACGACGAATACCCGTACTTACATCGTATCTTTCCTCTATCGATGGCTCTGGGGTTAAGTTGTACTTAAATCCTGCACTCATTTTTACTTTTTGTTTTGTTCAACAATCTCTTCAGTACCTTTATTAATCATATTGGCGATTTCGGTACTTTCTTTCTCAAGCTTTTGCTCCGGTGTTTCGGGAGCTTGTACGCCTTTGAATCCGTCATTAGCAAAGTCTTGTTTCAAGTCCTTGAAATAGACATCCAAGTCCTCATCTTCTTTAATGGCGCATCTCTTAGCGTAATTCTCAGGAATACCATACTCCTTTGCCTTTGCAAGAATCTGCTCTTGGCGTGTGGCCTGCAACTTCTCTTGCTTCAAAGTAGAAAGTTCAGTTGAGAGAGCCTTATTGGACTCAATCAACACCTGTGCCCATGCGGGAACATCATCTTTCTTTTCTTCTGGTTGTGGATTAGGACTGGCATTCTCGATTGGCTTACCGTCTTTAAGGTTATGCTTCTTCTCATAGTTTCTGATTGCTGATTGAGTAGCATCCCCGGCACGGAAATCACCGTAACTTGTCAACACGTACGAAAAACTAACTCCCTCCACAATGGCAGGTATTTGGCTCTCGTCCGTTAGACCTTCAGCTTTCTTGGTCGCTATCCGGTCAAGAATAGCATCATCGACACCGACAAATTTCGTTTTCAATGCTGCTAAGATTTTTTCTTTCATACCGTATGAATATTAAATTGTTAAATTGAAATTCAGTGGTATAAAAGTACTTATAGTGTATTGCTGTGGGAATTTTTTAGAGGTGGGAAAGCTAACAAGTAGGGAAAGGTGCGTTATTAAAGAAAAAAGGCGTGAAACCGAATGGAATCACGCCTAAAAAGTATATAAATAGTAATCTGGCATATTATCTTCAAGCCACCTTTGAAGTTTATGAACATATTTTATATTGTTCTTCTCCACAATAGTTGATATGTCAATATCATCAATTCTATATCGCATGAAATAATAATCTTGATGTACAGGTATAGGATCTCCATCTCTAACATAAGTAGCCATTATAGGGATACGTGATTTCAAGATAATATTCGCATCACACCCACTTCCTATTTCTATAGGTTTTATATCCCCTATAGAATACTCTCCCCATATTGTTTTTATAACATCGTTATTTATTTCTTCTATACGCAAAACTCTTGATTCGCAACGGACTATGTCTCCTATTCTTAGTTCTTTAATATCTATCATACCCCTAACACGATATTAGCATCAATATTCAACTTTCGACTAATCTCACGAGCAACTTTCAATGTCGGTTCACATTTGCCAGAAATATAATCACTAAGACGTGAAGGGCTAACGCCAATCAACTTAGATAGAGATTTCTGATTCAGATCCATTTCAAACATACGAAGTTTGAGAACATCCACTAATGAAGGCTCTCCAATAGCAAAGTGCTCCTCTGAGTAATCAGCAACAAGATTGGAAAGAAGCTCTAACTCTATGCTGTTAGGATCATTCAAAGGGGTATCATCTTTCACTAATGGAAGAAGCTCCTCTACTCTTTTCACTGCCCATTCATATTGGGCTTGATTTTCTATCTTTGTCATAAGCTCTAAATATTAGCGCAATCTATTTTATCATATTCTTTATGAGTACCAATAAAACGAACATATACAAACTTTACAGTAAATTTTATAACGACTACTAAGCGATAATTATTGCCTTTGATATTGAAAACATAGTGCTGATTACCTACATTGTCAACACTATTAAAGGTTTTCTTGACATCAGCAAAACAAGCCCACTCACTTTTCTTAACAATCATAGTCCATTCTTGCAAAGCCACCTTTGAATCAGGGTGATTCTCAGCATATTCTTTTAAAGCTTGTTCTGTAAATATTCTCATTGCTTACTCAATTTTCATGTGACAAAGATAATAACTAAATTCTATTTTTCAAAATTAAATTCCAATAATTATAATTAAATGCAAAAAAAATAGCGGTAACCCCGAAGAATCACCGCCTTAATGTCCTATTTGCCTATTTCTTATTTCCGATTTAATTGTTTTTAACGGCCTGTTCCAAATAAATACTCTTCCTTCTGTTTTCCAAATAAGCAATTACCAATTTGCAAATGACCACATACATAAAAACAAATACAACTAATGATTAATGCCAAAGAAAAAAGTTCATTGCTATGAAATAAATATTTTTCGGATAGTTTTGTTGCATGAGATAAAAGCCCTCTAAACTCAACAAGAACATATAATATACCTTCTACATCAACTTCTTTATGACGATTTTCACACTCCTGCTTTAGCCATTCAAAATGAGTCTTATTTGTGTCTTCTTTTATCATTTTAAGAGTAGATTCTATAGATTGCCTTAATATATGACAAGAAGTAAATTCACGCAACATTGTATCTTTTTTGAATTTTCCGTTAGCAAAGCAATATTCTAGCATCATAAAAAAATTGATATATGCAAAATAATATTGCCTCAAATCAAATAAAATTCTCCCCTGCCTATAATATGTAAATGGAATATAAACACCATTTAACCCTTCCCTATATATTGACAAATTCATTAAATTAGAATCTTTCAAGATTTTAGAGGAACTATCACGACGGTATTTTTTTTGATGAGATAAAATAGGCATTATACCTCTTTCTTCATCTGCCTGAGGAATCCATATAATTTGAGGTTCATCCCAACTAATGCTATGAATACCAAAATTAAAAGCTCCCATTGATTCGATATACTGAAGTAGATTAATCATATCTTCATATATTTCAACTTTAGTAACGGTAAAACCAGATATTGTATTACCACTATCAGTATAATATCGAGGTATGTAATTTCTATAATCAACAATTTTCTTGAAAATGCTAATATAATATGTTCCCTTTTCTTCATAAATTACACATTCGCAAGGTGGAAACATAGCTTTAACAGGTTTATCTAAAACAAAGTCCCCCTTTATGATAGCTTTTATTTCTAATTTCATATATTCCAAATTATAATTTTCCAGCTAACTTATTTATATCCTCCGCAGACTTTAGTCCATATCTACAGATCGCAAAACAAAAGTAAAAATAAATATATAAACAACGCCTATACAGAGAAATAAATTTTAAAATATATTCTACTTCTTCATATTTTGTTTCTGTGTCTCAAGACTTTGTCTTTCTTCTAGCTCTTCTTTAATTTGAGCCAGCTCTTCTTCTATCTGATCTGTTATACCAGCAAACATTACGCCTCTCTTTTGAGACCAGACCCCACCTTCGACAGCTTTCACTGCGGTAGAGACTTTATCATCTACATTATCCAATCGGTATGGAACAATCTCCACGTCTATATCTATCGTTTTGGATGCTTTATCAAACTCATAAGGATTGATAGCTCCCAATGCAGAAACTAAGAAGTTAACTCTTCGTTGCATAAAGTCTCCGATCACCTCTGCATGATTTTCGACCTGCAAATGAGTAGATAAGAACACATAATCAAAAGCGACACCCGATAAAGCATTACCGGCACCTTTCAAGCTCTCAAAGCTAATCTGAGGTGTATTAGTCATAGAATAGGCTTTCTCAAAGAGTGTCTTCATCTCAAGCTCAATAGTTGTAGGCACCTGAGACCACGTTAAGTATTGAGCGTCTGCCCCCTCTCCTTCCAACTTTACCATTCTATCCTTAGTCTTGCCTGCAAAACCGCTTACATCACCAATGAGTTTTAGAAGCGGGAAGAAATGATAATCTATGCAGTCGGCATAGTTTGATAGAAGTTTCTCCAACCTTACCCGAAACGTCTTAATCTTATGGCAATATGTTTCAGGCCGGTAGGCGTATATAACAGGAAGCTTAGTAAAACCGTGCTTAAAAGTCTTGCCTTCAGGCATATTCCACGTTTTATTTAACTCCCATTGGTAAACGGCATTCTTAGTCACTGTCATAAAAACATCTATCTCGTTATCATCCAGATCTTTCTTTTTATACTCGCGAGACATTGCAACAAAGTCGCCATAATCATCAAAGAACGGATAGAGCTTATCCCCTCTGAACGGAGACCATATAACGCTTCTTAGTTTCTTTGTAGGCTTTACCTTACCCCCGAAAGTTATCTTTACCTTTGCCCAAAATTTAGCCCAAAAAGAATCATCATCGGTCACATACCAATACTCGGCCACCTCCTGTTCACTCAACCAGGCACGAACAATCTTTTTGTTTTGGTATTTGATTTTGTTTTTCTGCAAGACAGACTTCAAAGCAGCGAACAAATTCTTTTCACCTTCATCGGAAGGAGTACAATCCATTGATGGCTCAGTGCCTACCGTGAAGGCTGTTTGGATATTCACAATATCCTGCTCCAGAGGAATGACAATACGATTTACAGGCTCTGTTTCGTATTTAGCCTCAATATTGTAGGTTTTACCTGTCTTCTCATCAAACTCCTTTTTCGCTTCTTCCTTTAGCACTTTGCGGTCGGGATATTTATTCTTATCCGTCATTATCTCATGTAGATCCGGATTCCAATCTTCCCATAATTTTCTCCTGTCTGGAAGTTCGGTTTTTCTCCCTTTCTTGAGATACTGAATCTTTCTATCAATATCCTCCAATGCTAATATTTCTTCTAATGTCATAATCCAATATCTTAATGTGTGAATATTCCTGTTAAATCTTTAGGCTTCTGAATCTTACCTAAGAGGGCACACAAACAATAATATCGGGCAGCGTCGATCCCGTGGTTATCGTGATCCTCCGGCTCATTGATATAGTTCCCGTCTTTGTCCTTTGCCCATACATAGTTTCTAAACTCTCTTATCAGATTATAAGACCTCTTAGTGATAAATATCTCCATGCTTTGCATTTTGTCAATACCGGCATTGATTGATCCGGCACCTTTCTCCGTTGCATAGATGGTAATACCACCGTTGTGTATTTCCTGAATCAGCCGGGGATCGGCACTATCTGCATATACTTTCAATCCCCACGGACGGAGCGTTTTAATAATGTCAGAAGACAATAATCCAGTTCGATAGTCAACTTCATCCAGATACAAAGCATTGTCAACGATACCGCAACGAATGGAAGCCGACGGATCGTGCGTATAACCGAAGTCCTGACCTATAGCAACCTTTTTCGCATAAGGTGGAAATTCATCAACAATACCCCACTTCTTGAACACAGCACCCGCGGCAACATCTGCCCAACGACCGATAACCACATGGGCGTACTTTTCGGGGTTGCTCACCTTCATATCCTGAACCTCTTTCAAGAACTCAGGAGAAAGATTCTCCATATTATCAAGGTAAGTGGTGTGAATGTGTAATACGTTTGGATGAGTGGAGATTTGCACCTGAACACCGTCAATTTCTACCTGTTTATGAGTTTTCTCAATGTATTTTTTATAGATGAAGTGATTGGAATCACAAGGGTTCATTATGATGATAATCCGGTTCTGAATACCCTTCTTACGAATGGAGAGCATGATCTTATCAAATTCCTCCTCATTAGTCCACTCCTCCGCTTCATCACAGACAAAAGTCGTTATGCCTTGAATGGATTTCAGCTTTGCCGTCTGATTCCCTGATGAGGTTTTGATACCCCGAAACATGATACGGCTGTTAGTCATTCTGTTGACTATATCCGTCTTGGTAGTCTTAAAATATTTCGTTGTTCCATCCAGCTCTATCTTCTCCATCATTTCGGGGATGATAGACATGTGAGCGGAAACCATTGTGTAACGGGTATAAAGAATCTGATGAACTATCTTCTCGGCAGGAGTCATTTCAAATGTCAGACGCTCGATAAAGGTAGATGCATTGAATGATTTGCCTGAATTATGCGTGACTGTTCCATCAGAATGCAAATAGCGTTGGTTCCCGTCAAGATAAATACCACACCAATCTCCAATTCCTGCATATTCTATCGTTAATTGTGATAAATGCCAATCTTTATTCTTGTGAACATCAGTCTTATTCACAATTTTCCTTTTCACCTTACAAGGTATTTTCCATGTATCACCATTGATATGTACACGAAAAACCTTACCACAATCTTTCACGTTACAACGCGCATTCCTCTCGTTGATGCTTGTTCTGAAGCCAAGAGTATCTGCAACATACTTTATTTGCCTTGCAAGTTTTTCACTCTTTTGCGTAATTTCGTACCCATTAAAAGACATTGTTCCATCGGTATCAAGCAGCCCTGCAAGTAATTCAAGACGTACTTTTTCGCTATTTGATATGTATTCTTGTGGAATATGTTTATTCCCAATCAAATCATAATGGCGAAGAATTTCCATGATAGGATTCGTCAGTCCTCCGTTTTTAGCAAGTCGGAATGTCTTTGCTTTACCTTTTACTCCGTTGATTGAAAGATGTAGATTGTGATTTTCTACATACTCTCTAAGGTATTGTTCAATCTCAACATCCGGTGTTGTTATTTGCGGAAATATGCTTGTACCGTCACCCAACCATAAGCCGAGCAAATATGGATCTAATTCAACTAATCTCTCCTCATAAGGAATTGAATTTGCCTTGTACCCTCTAAAGTGCTCCTTGAAACGATTGCTGCGATTTAAATAGTCAGTAACACGCATATCTGTGTATTCTTTAAATTCATTGTATCTCCCTTGGTTTATAGATGCTTGGCTTTTCTTTAAACTAAGGATATGCGCATCATTTACAAGGTAATCTTCTGCACTTGTTTGTCTGACACGGAACATTTCACTTCTTCCTTTTATAGTAGCAAGAACATTGCGAGGTGTTCCATCGTCACCCATGACACAATCTCCAACTTTAATATCCTTGATTTGCTTTATTGTCAAATCAGACATTATGATTTCTTGCGTAGGAGTCTCGCACCCACGACCACCGGTAATAAGAATTATAAACTTCTCCTTGTCATTGTATAACGGATGGTAAATTGCCTGTGGGGTAATCATTTTCCGTCTCCTTTCACCTGCTCCTTAATCCAAGAATCAATATCAACGCCTTGCTTTATATCTGTAGGAATATCGCTGGCATCTTCATCCTGCTTTCGTTCAATCTTTCTCCACTCTTCGTCATGATGGTATAACCAGACCGACATAGCCTGAAGACTTGGAGCCAGCTCACTTTCTACACTCTGGATTTCTTCATCGCCCGTATAATCCCCATTAATATCTTTCAGTTTACGCTTAGTAACACTCTTTGTCTTAATACCACCAATAGCCATTGCAAGGAATTTTGCCCTTACCGCTGCGTTAATTGTCGCCCGCCCGCGCGCTAAGACTTCACGTAATTCCGGGTGCAAACTCTTCTTCTCACAAAATCTTTGCGGAGCTATACCCAAAGCATAAGCAATCTCTTTATCCGTGAATCCTTTCTTTGCAAATGATTCCACAGAGGAAAGGAACTCTTCTCCTGTGTAATCAAATTTGGGTTTTCTTCCCTTATTGCTCTTTGCTGTATCTTTAGATTCACTTCTTGCCATAATCAATCTATCCTTTCTATCATTTCATCAAATACTGAACCTACTATAAACTTCTCGTTGGGGTCAAATCCAAACCTTTCACAGAAAGCAGCTTTCTCCTCATAGGAAGAAAAGGATAACATCAGATAGGCATCCATATCGTTTGCTTTTTCTTGTGCTGACTGCTTTACCTGTTCTTTAACTTCTTTCATGTGAGCGACCTTTTCCGCCTTTTCCAATTGCTTAGCAACTTTCTCGGCTTCTTTCTGTTCGGTAACAGGTGCCATCATATCACTTAGTGCATCAGCGAGTGAGCTTTCCTCTTCTGTCTGGAGTAAGAAGTCACAGCCGATGAGATTCAAATCTACATCTGTCAGTCCGGCATCTTTCCAATCTATATCGGGAATAAGCTCACGTAAAGCGTCATAATCCCATGAGCCCATAGCATTTGGATTATTCGTTAAGATGTTTAGTTCCTTTTCCCGTTTTTCGTCAACATCAATAAGCTCAACGCGAATTAGATAATCATTATCCGGATACTTATTCAGCTCATCCATAACGGATAAACGCTGGTGCCCCGATACAAGTGTCATACCTGTACGCTTGTTTACGACCAAACCGCCTACAAGCCCGAATTTCTTTATCCCTCGTTTAAGCGTTTTCTTCGCTTCTTCGGATATTTTACGGGGATTATACCCTGCTAGATGAATCACAGAGCGTTTAAGCTCTACCGATTCCGATGTTATATACTTACTTAGTTCCATTATAGTGCTCAAATAATATTCTTCTACTCATAGGAAATACCCCGTAAATCTTCTCAAGATCTTCAGGGTAGTTCTTTTCTAACCATAAAAAGCATTCGGGATTAAAGCCAACCCCGCCACTGGCATTCTTGGAATACCTTACAGGCTCAGGTAGTCCTTTTTGCTTCATATAAGCAAGAATATCCTTTTGCGTCCAGTCAGCCAGAGAGTAAACAATCCCGTTTTTCTCATACGGAAAACCCATTCTGTTCAACATCAAACGTCTATTCATGGAATCAGCTTTCTTCATACCTAAAAAGACATAATCAATACCGTATTTCAGTTTCATGGATTTAACTACATCAGCAAGCTTCAATAGCTTTACTTTGGGATTAGGAACACAGTACATGCCTGATTTAAGTATGTAGGTTAAATTCCAATGCGGTATTTGGACGAGCTCTATTTTCGGGTACTTTGCTTTCGTCCACTTTATCCAGCGTTCAATATGCCCCAGTTCGGGGACAAAATACATGAAGACACATACAATCCTGTCAAACTTCGGGTAGATGAGATCTAGTAAAACAAGACTATCCTTACCAAAAGATAAAAACAGCAAAGCCGAACTCGTCTTTTCACGAATTCGGTCAATGCTGCGATATGTATCCTCGATTAGCATAGACACTAACCTCCGGATAAACCTAATCCCCTACGAACTTCACCGTATTTCTGTCTACGGTTCATAAACTGGCCGTTACCACCAGTAAAACTTCTGCGACCAACAACGCCTTTATTTGACGTTGCGCTTGTACCTACTTTAATTCTAACTCAGCAAATCAATTTTAATTAAACAATCAATCTATATGTCTCTCTAAGACCTCACCTAGATCATAAACCACCTGAGCGGCTATATACTGCTCACCTTGATAGGTATAGGTTACTAATTCATGATTCTCATCTTCAAAGAGTTCTATTTTAGCGTCTTTGACCTCTACGACAATAAAAGGTCTTTTGCCCTTATATTCGCCTGTTAAGAATTTAATAGCATCATATTTGCGAGGTTGCAAAACGCCTTCAATCTCTTTCACATAGCCGTCTTCATCAAGCTCACAATATTTAGATTGAGAATTAGGCCTAATCTCTCTAAACTCTTGCTTCTTGGTGCCTGCTAAAATCTCATCAAAAAACTTCTGTTTTATTGAGAGGGTCAATATTTCCATAATCGTGATATTTAGTCTATAATTTAATAGTTGCGGGGGATGAATTCGAATCACCGACCTCTACCAAGTCAAAGTAGCGAGCTGACCACTGCTCTACCCCGCGATAGTACCTCAAAGATACTACATACCAAGCCCAAGGGCTAATTATTAAAACGTGCATAGCGCACCTTTTGCCAATTGTTCGCTATTTAGATGATTTTCATGACATACCAACTTTGATATGCCATGAATTGTTATTATTACATTACGCCCACAATTTCTTAGCTAGATCGAAGTTCTTTTGAGCTTCGTTTACGCCTTTCTTAGCGTAAGTCAAAGAATAAGCGTGTTCACGTGGGTATTTGCCTGATTTTAACCCCTCATGCCGTTCTTTTGCAACCTCTAATTTATGCTCATAGTATTCGATACTTTCAGGCATAGACAGGTTTATTGTGTTAGCCCTTCTTGCCCAATATTCAGCTTTACTCTCATATTTTTCTGCTTTGTTACTAAATTCTACGCATTTACCCATGTTATTATGAGCCTCTTCTATGATCCTTCTGTGACGTCTTTCGCTATGGTGCCCGATTTTAATAGGTTCACCCAACGAAAGAAAATCAGCATGCTTGTTTGAAGCATTAAAGTACTCTTCACTTTTTCTTTCTGCTGAAGCTGCCCATTCAAGTCTGCGCTCTGCTCGTTGCTTTGCCCATTCTTGTACATTGAAACCGTCTGCACGAACTATTGAGTAGTAGTAAAAACCATCTTTCTCAAACATGAGATTAAAGACTATGCTCTCATTTTCTTTGCCGTATTTTGTTGTTACGTCAATGACTTCACCCTTTTCATGCTTTTCTTCGCACTTTGCCAAAAACACGTTTGGCACATATTTTACGTATGTATTCATAATAGTATATGTTTAATTAGCTATTAATTAGTTTGATTTTGACACCACAAATATAAGCATAAAAACTAAACTATAATAAATTTATATAGCACAAATGATATATTTTAGATTATTTCATAACACAAACGCTAAATCCACACTCATCTACAAAAACATAGCATAAATAAATGTTTTATCATACATTATTTCGCACATAAGCTAAATTATATATATTTGCAAAAAATAGATGGAGTATGGTAAATACAGAATTAAGAATTAAAGAGCTTTGTAAAGAGAAAGGTGTTACACAAGCTCAACTTGCTGACAGACTCGGCATACAGGCTGTTTCATTTTCACAGGCTATTGCAAGAAATAAGTTTAGTATTGATAGACTTGCTGATATAGCGGATGCTCTAGATGTGGAAATTCCTGATCTATTCAAAAGAAATTCAGACACAATAACGTGTCCTCATTGTGGCAAGAAAATAAAAATAGAGAAAGGAGAATAAAATCACGTTCTGACTTAAAAAATTGCTTAAAAACAATTGAGTGGTTAAAATAGTATATATATTTGTGTGTCGTTTAACCTTTAAAAACATACGATCATGGGATGGGTTCTTTTTCTTATATTTCTATGTATCATATCTTTCATGTCAGGATGGACTATATTAGGATGGATTTTAGTAGTATTTTTCGTTGCCGTTGGAATTGCTCTTATATGGGCATACGATGAGAATCAAAAGAAACAAGAAAACAGAAAGCAGATAAGAGAAAAAGCAGTTATAAGGAAAATGGCTGAAAAAGAAGCTAAAATCTCTATTTACAACACTTCTCGCAACGATCTTATATCCAAATATGGGGAGCCAGACAAAACTATCATTTTTGAAGAACTTAATCTTCAGAAAGAAATAATTGTCTTTGGAAAAGTAAATCGCATCTGGCTTTTAGGAAAAGATTTGCCAATGAGCGATGTATTAAGTTGCAGTTTCAACGATAACCAACGCATTGAAAAAGGCAGTGTTTCTTATGAAACTAAAACAAGCACAGGCAATATGGCTAAGCGTGCAATTATTGGAGGCGTCTTAACTGGTGGTGTCGGTGCTGTTGTAGGTGGAGCTACTGCGAGAAAAGAGACCAGCGTTAAACAAGAGAATGACAAAGTTATACATGACTATACTGTTATTATTAATATAAATAGCTTATCAGAACCGATATTAAAAATCCCTCTTGAGGCAGATGGAGCAAAAGTAAATGAAATTGTAGGGCTTATGAATGTTATTATTAATAGAAATAAAGAATAACATAAATCGAATAGCCTCTCCCGGCTTTATTGTTGTGCTATTGTAGCACGTTCATTTGATTAGCTCTTTGACTCTAAGTCGATTTATAACTTCTGTGTAAAGATAGTCAACATCTTTACGAAAGTCCTTGTATATTTGATATGAAAAGGTAACATCTTCGATATTGTGCGATATTCGACTTGGACTAATATTAGAAAAAACATCCTCTAAAGCCTTTCTCACTCCGTTGGGCATTCTACCACCTGCTAGTACACTTGGGCAGTATAGAAAGAGAATAATAAATAAGAACTTCTTTCGCTGCGTAACGCTCTCTAAACTGGGTGGGAAATCCATACCTGCAAGTATATCTGCAAACCATTTATAAAGTTCTGGGATAAGCCCTAAATCTTCCAATATAGGGATTGATAATTCACTTTCACGTTCTGAAAGTCTTGACTTTTGTTCACGAATAGTTTTTAGCTCCGAAATAGTAGAAAAATCTTTCACCATAGCACGATTTATAAAAAATAAATAGTATATTTGTATCATAATCGTGTATGGGAATACTAATCTGGTCGTGCGGATGGTGTTCCCTTTTTATTTTACATATCTATCCTCTCTCCTGAATCTATTATTCTTTTCACCAATACCCTACCCCACACCATTGCAAAACAGATAGCGCCTATATACAAAAAGAGTTCCTCATTGTATGTAAGGAACTCTACCTTTATAGCCTATCCAGCCAGCGGCTGTAGGCAAATCACAACTGATAATTCAGCTAGTGGTTCTCTTTAATATAGTCTCCTGCCAAGCTACCACCGCCACCACAGAAAAACATCAGATCGTAACGATCATCAAACTTAGAAGTAAAGACATTCAGGCCATCCCCACTGTTAAGCGGGCAAATGGTCATTACTGATTTCATATCAGGGTTCACATCTTTTAGGTTGACCTCGATCTGGTTGTTTACGATATAACCTTGCGCCTTGAATTCACACCCTTTGGCTTTGCCGCCTGTTTTAGTGATAGCAACTTCTACATGCCTGTCGTCTACTTTGGCAATCTTGAGTGTTTGCCTGTAAGCACCTTTTTCGTCTGAACCGAAACTGTAAGTTCCTACAAAACTATCGGCTAACATCTCAGCTTCTTTGGTAAGAATATACTCTTTCTTCACTTCTTTAGTTTCGCCTACCTGTACCAGTTGATTTTCAGATAACAGTTTGTACATTGTAACTTCACCGTTTGATGCCTTAACAGTAAAGATGCTATCTGTAAAGATCCACCTACCATCTATTGTTTCAGACGTGTTGTCAGAATCCATATACAACGTGGTCAGATAAGCAGTGCTGTCGGCATTCAGTGTAAGGTGGGTAAAGATGCCAGGGCAGTCAGCACAAGGCAATGTGGCAACATACATTCCCATGTTGCCTGCAATGTCAACGTCGGATGTTTTTTTTGATTTATTGTCACATCCGCAAATAGTAATTCCTAGTATCACTAGAGAAAATAAAACTTCTGTAAAATAATAACGTTTCATATCTTTATAATTTTTACTATTATACACCGTCCAGAATTACTGTTTTTTTTTGAATTAGCACAAATCATAGCAATAACCATGCAGTTCACTTCGTTTTTTTATTCATCCAATCGCCAACATATACTTCCATCTCTGAATAATCTCTTTCATTGCTTCACTTTTAATTGTTTTTTGAATGCCTTGATATAATATTCAGCGTCTTTAGAGATTTCACGATGGCCGGCTCCCCTGCAATACGTATCTACAAAACGAGTAAACTCTTCGATTGTTGTCTCAGTGGCTTCAATGCGTGCCATTTTGACGGCTGCTAATGCAATCTCTTTAAACACTACTTTTTGAACTGTTCCGTCCGGTTTCAACATATCAGGTAGATTTTGCATACCTAATAAATTCTTCGTTATTAATTCTTCTGCTTTCATAGCTATCTTCTTTTTATGCTATCCGTTACCGGATAAGATTTATATTCTGTTTTACTGTGGCTGGTTTTAAGGTTTACTTCAACTATTTCTCAGGCTTATTTCTTATTTGAATAAACCCTCTTTTCTCTGTTTCTCTCAGTAGCGGAAGATCTTCCTCTCGTATATCTGCTGGAGTTTCACCATTCACAGACAAGTAGTCCGAGATATTGAATCTCTCTCTTATTTTCTTTCGGATGATTGGTTGTGTTTCTCTTCCCCAATAAATAGTAACTCTCATTTTCGAAGACTTTTACCGATGAAATTAACTCGCTTAGTTATGGCTACAAGTCTATCCATAGTACGTTCTCCATACTTCTCACTAATTTCGTTTAAAGAAAGATTTGTTGTAGCAATAAGCAATTTACCTCTCTTCTCCGCTTCATCCACTATTTCAGAGAAAGCCAGTCTTTTCTCTCCATACTTCACTGATAGGTTTTCTGTACCAATGTCATCAATGTAAATGATATGCCTTGACTTAACAGTGTCAAGATTAGCATTCATTTGCTGGGCGTCATAACATGAAACTATCTTGTGACAATAGTAATTGAGAAGTACAGGAATCACTTTCCCACAAATTAGCGTTTTGCCAAGTCCACAGTTTCCGTAACAGAATAACCCTCGCCCATCATTTGACGTAAGCCATGCTACTATTTGATCGTATTCAGACAACCATACAGGTTGTTTGCAGAAATAGCTTATACCACGCCAAAGATTATTTTTTGCATTAGGAACTCCGATATTCACCAGATTGGGTACGGGATTAAAGCCTGTATCCTTTAAACTTTCTAATGTTTGCTGAAAATTTATCGTTTCCATTTTTCATCATCATTTGAATATTTGTCAACCGAATTGTCTCTAAGGACAATGCCGACATCAGGCTTGGCAGAATGAGACTTTTTAGCCTGCGAGACGATTTCGTTAAACTTTGAATTGATATTAGTTACGCTGAAATTTTCAAATATCCACCCCTCTTTGATTTGGGAAAGGAAGTATTCAAGCGCGTACAAAACAGAATCATCATCCACGGGCAAGTTCTTTTGCTCACGTGAGAATGTAAGTTTCTTAAGTAATTGAGACATTGCACCGGCATCTTTAGCCGTCCAGTAGTAAGTATCGGAAAAAACACTTTTAAAATGTTCCTCAAAAAGAAAGCGAGCTTTAGAATTTATTTTCTTAGGATCGCTTTTTTTTATTCGACATCCCCCTTTTAAAGGGGGTGAGGGGGATATATTATTCTTTCTCTTTACTTTTACTTTACTTTGTGTACTTCTGTCATCAATAACTTCGTTTTTGTATGCAATAACTTCATTTTTGCGTTCAGAAACTAAATAATCTACTACATATTCAATTTCCTGACGTCTTGTAACTGCACTTTTAAATCGGTTTTGAATACCGTTTGAAGTAAGGATTTGGTATTTATCAAACAGTTCTTTGTCGAAGAATCCTACCTGTATAGCTTTCTTTACCACTTCTTCTACAGCACCCTCGGTAGTACCAACAGTGTCAGCCACTACAAAAGGTAAATTCTCATCCCACGAAATATAATACCCCTTATCTCTGTAGATATTACACAGCAGGCAGATTAGTATAGAAGTCGAAGCTGGGCCACATGCCCTTGATATTCTTCGAATTTTCACATCTGAAAAAAAATCCGTATCAAATGAAAAGTATTCAAGACCTTGTTTCGTTGGTCTTGCCATAATCAAAAAGGATTTTCATTATTTTCTTTCTGTATATTATCAAAGTATGGCTTTTTTAATGCTTTTCTTCTCCCGTATAGTATCTTTATTTGTTTTTGATAATCCATAATCATAATTTCATTTATTCAAACAGCTATAATCATTTATCTTAAAATCTTATATTAGTTAACTGTCTGCCCCTAGAGTAAACAGCCCATTTTCCATTACCACCATCTACCAACTTCAAATCTCCTACTTTCCCAAATCTATTTATGTTTCCGGCCAAATCAACTATCCAGCCTTCTTTCTTGTCCGGATGTGGCCTAATGGCTCTGCCTACTATTTGGTAATATAGTGCTAATGACATGGTAGGACGTGCAATAACAATTGTGTCTAGCTCTGGGTAATCGAATCCGCAAACCAATACACCGACATTCGCCACTACCTGTATTTCACCTGATTTGAACGCCTCCAAAATTCTTTCACGTTCACCCTTAGGGGTATCTCCTGAGACGATAGCACAACCAGGTATGGACCACGTTAATCGCTCCGCTTCTTTCAGAAACCGAGTAAATACCAATATGCCTTTCCGTTTTCCTCCTGTTTTAGGATTCATCAGTCTCTGGACAATATGAACAAGATAGCTATAGAAGTCTATTCGTTCATACTCTTTTTGTACTGATTTGTCCGTATAATCGGCACCGGTAGTATTCACCTTTAAATTGAGTTCGTTCCATCCAATCGGATTCATCGGATAATAGTTCAGTTTTGAGAGATACCCCATATCCAAAAGGGTAGATATTTGCACCTGATAAATCACCTCTTTGAAGATGGCCGGACGGGTGCGGGTGATAAACTTCAACATTGAACCAAATCCTTGTGATGAACTTAAACGATAAGGAGTGGCTGTAAGCCCTAATACCTTGCATGTAACTGTTTCTAGGAATGTTTTATACATTCCATCTTTAGGGTTGACTAAATGGCATTCATCTATGATTATAGCTTCAAAATGAGTAAACAGGTCAGGTTTACTTTTAACGCTTCCTATCGTGGCAAATGTTATTCTATTTATTTGCTTAGAGTTAAAAGAAGCTGAATAAATAGAGCAGTCTAGTATTCCATAAGAACATAGCTTTTTGTAGTTCTGCTCCAGAATTTCACGTGACGGCTGAAATACTAAAGTGTGACCTTTAAGCCTAGAAGCTATATCTGCTATAATAAGGCTCTTTCCGCTGTTATGGTGTATGAAAAATTGACCATCGCAGTATAAATGATTACCATCAATCGTAAAGCCATAATAATTACCACGTCCTAAGTATTTTACTGTAAATCCTGTTACAAGAACATTTTTCTTTTGTAAACGTGGCTTTCCTTTTCTGATTTTAACTTTGGTAGGTATCATGTCAAGTTCTCCAGTTATCGACATACGATAATACGTTTCACCATTTACTATTTTCCATGTTTTATTTCCGCAGAAAAGACCAAGAGAACGACATAAGAATATTATATCATCTGCCAGTTGCTCTGATTTGGTGCAATATTCATAGGTGTTTTTGTTGTTATCGTAATAGGAATCTGTATCAAGCAATCCTGCAAGCAATTCTAATCTATCGCATTTTGAAGCCGTCTTATAATGAGTTGGTATGAATTTGAACGCAGAAGTCAATCCTGTAAGCCCCAATTCGTCCAAGAATACTATAATTGGGTTAGGATTTGAACGGCTGACTTTAATATTTGAAAGGCTGTAAGTAGAAGCTAAATTATTTTTCTTTGTGGCTTTTCTTACTTTCATACCATACCTTGCAGCGAAAGAATATAGAAAACCCTCCACTTCTTTCCGTTGAGAGGTTATATCAATACCATTAACAGAACAACCGTCACCAAGATAAAGACCAAGGAAATAAGGCTCAATCACAGACTTTGTTTCGTTGCCGAAATCTACAAATTCCGGTTTTCTTAACTTATGAAGATGTTTGTAATTGTTGCTTGTTTTAAGATATTCATCTACGGAAATTTCGTCAACCCTCGGCATACATGATGGGAAGTTCTTACCCTCATTCGTTTTATACAAAGAAAGTATGTGACCTCCATTTACGATAAATGACTCACCTTTTATTGGTGTAATCTCATAAAGCTTATCTACCCCTCTATGAAGTTCCAATACTGTGCGTTTACTACCATCATCGCCAACAAGTTCATCTCCGACTTTTACATCTTCAACATACTTGATTGAACCGTCATACATTAGGATTTTAGAACCTTTTGCATGGCATCCTGTAGGCAAAACCATGATAGCGTTATGGTCTTTCTTTTTGTCCATAAAAAAGGCTACAGCCTTATCGGATGCAGCCTGCTGATAATCTCGAAGCTTAAACATGCCCACTACTCTATTATCTCCTCTTGAATAACATCAAGATTTTCTTCAATATATTCTTTTACATCGTTATTAACAAACCCAGAACGCGGATTCGGTAATGTCCATTCGTCATAAATCCACTTTAGATATGATGCAGGTACATTGGCCATCTTCTCACCTTTATACTTTCCAAAAGGCATAGGGCTTTCATCTGTTAGTTTCATATTCCTTTCTCCTTTCTTAATTTATCCACTAAAACGGAATAGTATTTAAATAATTCCTTATACTCAAAATATGTATAATGTTTAGAAGTGTTCTTTGCTTTATATTCTACTAAGTCCACCCGCTGTTCTCCGATCTGGGCTATAAGCCCACGTCTATACATCTGCGCATTACCTTGATTGAATATATTGCAAGCCACACATTGCGGTCGGCAGTTATCTTCATCAAAACGGGTTGACATATACCGCCTTGACATATAATGCCCGTTTTGAATTTCCTTCCAATGCTTGAAAGAGCCACAACTTATACACTTGCACATCCCGTTCGGCATTGCATATTTAAGCCGGATATATTTTGAGAAAACTTCATCCAGCTTCTTCTTATAATCCGGCTTCTTCTTAACTCTCACCCCTGCCTTATCAGACAAAGGTTTGTCTTTTTTCTTCTTGTACTTGTATAGCATAATAAATCTGTATAGTGTGGACGGTGCCGGAGTCGAACCAGCCTCACGGAATATTGCTCACCTCACCGTAATTTCAGCCAACGAAAATATAACCGCCCGCTTGCAGCCCCGAGTACTAAGTAATACTTCTACATTTTATAATTCTCATTTTCGGGGCTGCTAACTAATTCAATGGAAACACCTCCTTTATACTTCAATAATCACAATATCAGGAGCAATGTCTCTGATAGCATCAGGCTGCTCATCAATGACTCTGTTTTTATATTCCTCAATCGCTTCATTAGCACCGGCAGAGACTAGAGACAGAGAAACATTACGTCCGTCTACATCTGCATAAATCTCGACTTCTATCTCTTCACAGGCAAAGCCTTTAAAAAGCGGGATAAACAGTTTGAAAGACTTTGGCAGGTTAGAATCAACAACTTGCGAATAGTTATCTACCCTGCTCCCATTCTCTTCTTTATTCCTCTTAATGTCCTGATTGACTTTTGCTTTGAAATTCTTCAAAATTGCCATCTATCTTTTTCCAAGATTGCTTGACCTAAAAATTTTTCCATAAGCTAATTATTAAATAAATTCTTTATTATATTCAATTGCTTGTTGGGCGTAGATTAACATTTGATGTTCGTTCGCCGCAGGTAAATAGATACCGGCAACTGATGAACTCCAATTACGAAAGCGATCAATAGTAAGCTTCATTTCATCTGTTGTCAGCTCTGCTGAACTTCTTAAATAGGTTACTTCTTTACCCTTCTTGTTGATACACTTTCTCTCAAATAAATCACGGTTGCAAGTCCTTTTATAAAAGTCTATTTTGACTTCATTAAGACTGCAACCGTATTCACTACCAAAATACCCTAGAAGCAGATGTAAGTAGCTATTTTGCGCTAAAGTTCTGTTTGGTATTTTTTTCTTTATTTCAACTACCGACTTGTCTGCTAACAGCTTATCTACATATTCCTTAAACTTGGGTATCTGATATTCGTTTCTTAAATCGAAAATCATAAGCTATTCTTAATCTCATCTATCACTTTCTTTATATCTTCAACATTATTCGTTTTAACAACCATAACTTTAACTTTGCTCTTCCGCTGATTATCAACTTCAATTTCTTCTCTAAATGCTCGCTGTAGCAACTTATCACGTTTCAGCACATTCAATATCGAACGTGCTATCCTATTAGGATCTCCGGCACCTGCGCAAAAAACATGCTCACCATCATCAGCTACAGTAAGAAATGATATATCCTCTTTCTCTAAAACTTCCTTTTTGAGAATGTTTGATTGGCTCTCAATTGTTTTAAAAAAGTCCATATTGATTATTTTTAAGTTATTAAAATGGTAAATCATCTTCCGGTGACACACTTGGTGCATTTGCGACCTGTTCAACCGTCGGTGTGCTCGGCTGTGGATTATAAGTCTGTAAATCACCTAAGAAATAGTTTGTGCCTTCTACTCTTTCCCATTTCTTCGGTGCACAAGAGACATAGTGGGTGTAAGTATTGTTTCCAAATGTGGCAGGTTCTTTTCTCTCACCCACCCATACATTCACAAAGATGCGTTCTTTACCATCTTTGCAAATCACTTTTTTCATCTGCTCACGAGGTATCTCGCTCAAACAGATACTGCCGAATAAATTACTCATAACTAACTTATCTTTAATGTTACACTCCCAACGACAGGAGTTTCCTTCAAATACTTCTTATACAAATCAGAATGGTCTTTTTCAAAAGCCTTCTTATCAAAGTCATTTCTGATGCTATCCTTTTTACGTACAAATTGAATATTCTCACCTTTCCAATTATACACACCCGCAGCAATCATTTCTTTCATAACGCCTTCAATAAGCTCTTTCTTTTTATCTGCCCAAAACTTTGCCTGTTCATCAATTTCCAAAATAGCCTGTTCCATATCTTGGTATTTTGCAGGTAAATTACCTTCCTTCTCCGGTAAAGCATAAGGATTAATAAATTGCGTATCAGCTAAGTCACAAGCCAATAAATGGACTATTATTTCATTAGGTATTCTTTCTACATCTACAAAATCAACTTTGTCACCTCTGAGCCATATCCCCAGCAATCGCTCAACCTTTGCACCTGCATTTTGCAATTCAAAAAGGTATGCGCAAATTGATAATTGCCAACGGACATACTCTTTATCCAACTTGTATGTAGTCTTAATATCACCCAGATGAAAAGTCGTCTCATTTTTGCGAAAAACCTTATCTATACAACTAGCATAGTGTTTGTTGTCTGAAACGAGGTATTCACTGTCTTCAACCACCAGCCCTTCTTTCTTGATCTGCTCAAGATAGTTTTGGGCTTCATCACAAGGTGGAACAATGCCCAGACTATCAGCCAATTCTATTTGTTCATGAATGAAAGAACCTCTTTGCGCTGCATTATCTAAAATATATTTCGGGACATTATCATACTTCCTTGGAAACAAATGTCTTGTTATAACACTCGTTATACCGGAAAGAGGCACTCCGCATAATTCATATGTGTGTGCCTCTTGGTCAAAAATGACATTTGATTTACTTAGCTCCATGTGCTTCCAGCTCTTTACGTTTCACACTTAATCGAGAGACAAAATCCTTATTTGATTGAAACATAGCATAGCTATTATAGATAGAAGTAAGTGTTTGAATACTCTGCGCACCGTCTATTTCTTGAATAGCCATCGCCATATAATCAGTTTCTTCAGGTATTTCGGCATCCGGATCTTTTTGTTCTTCTGTTGGAATAAGAAACATTTGCAACAATGAATACTTCAAGGCAATACTCATCGCTTTATTCATTCCCTTATCCCCGCTATCCATAGCTTCTCCTACATTAATTGTTTCAACAAAAGAGCCGTCTGTTGTGGTATATTTAAACTTAATGGTAGCTCTGGTAAAAGTGTTAGTACCACCATTCTTGGTAATTCGGTTCTCTGTCGTAAACGCCTGAACTTCTTGTAGAATAAATACTTCGTTCTTTGAAAATATTTCGTGAAGCTCATTCATTACGTTATCTATTCCACGAAACTTAAACCCCTGCTGCTGATTTCTTTCAGTCTTAGAAATAGCCTTCGTCTCTTTCAATATATTAGCAATTTTAGTATAAATCATTGGAGTGCTCATAATCGCATAATTATAAATTAATTATTCTATTATTTATTCAACAATGTATCTACATCGCTTTTTCGATACAACCGCCTTCCTCCTATTTCTATAGGAGATAAATAACCATTTTTAGACCACCTCCACAATGTAGACTTATCAACATGAAGAAGTTTGCTTGCTTCATGTACAGTAAGGTAATCTTCATCCTGTCTGATAAAGGATTCTTTTATTGTTCCGGCAGTCCTCTTTACAAGACAGTCGGCAAACTCTTTCAAGTCGTTTGACTTGATTGCTAAAGTGATATTCGCCCCACTATTTAATATTTCTTCTATAGTCATACCTTGTCTCCGTTCGATTATTGATTCTTCTTGCTCTTTGTACATCTTGCTGGTGCAAGAATGTGAGAGAAAACACACATAATAAACAGCAGGCAACAGCTGCACGCATTGAAGGAGAGAGATCCATTAGTTTCACACCTGTAACTCTCTCATAAATCATAGTCGTTAATTCTCTGCCGTTTCTTATCCGTAGAGTTTCAAAGACTTTTTGCAGTTGATTATTTACAGTACTTACAGCCCTGCATTTCATACTTGCAATCTCTTTTTTCTCATACCCCTGTGCATAAAGTCGTGCGGTAATTTCGCATTCAGGAGTTAATTCTGTTAATATCCTTTCCATAATCGCATAATCAGGGGTTATTTTATTTTCATTATCGTGGTATAGCCTGGAAACTCTTCCTTAGACACACAATACATTTTATCCATCTTACCCTTTAAATTTTTCATCAATCTTTCATCTCTATTTTTTCGAGATGCAATAGACCTTAAAGAGGCATGCCTCCCCTTTTCATACGGGATTTTAATCATATCCCCAACATTCAACCCATCAAAAACCTTAGTAGGCTGAAATTTCTCATCGATTACTACTTCTTTTATCATATCTCTTTAGTTTATAATTTATCATTAAAAAAATGAGGATACTTAAATAAATACCCTCATTTATGATGAACCTACCCGACTGGTTTTCCTTACTATCAGCGCTGAACATCGTAGGTGCCTTATGTCGGATTACAGGACTACCTTTTTGTAGGATCTTATTTATTCTTTAATTCTCTTTCAAGTCGCTTAGAATTTTTCCCTATGTATAAGGATGTAAGTACAAAGGCAATAAAAGATAACCAAAAGACTACACTGAAACTCATACAGGTGATAACCATTACAGCGAATGATATACACCAAATAGACAATAGTGATGTTACTTTCATAATGATATGTATTTGTTTGTGCCCCTGAGCCAATTCGATTGACAACATCACGTCTTTATCAGGGGTTTTTCTTAACTTTGAGATGCCAAACTAAAAATCAAGAAATATGAAACATTTTATTGAAGTGACTTCCAGTACAAAGAAATATTTACTAAATGTAAATACCATTAGCTACATCTACCAAGGGAAAGAGAAAACAACAATTGTACTTTTACCTCAAGGCGAAAATCAATCACGTTCCCTTTTAGTTCTTCAAACCTATGAAGAGATTAAGGGTTTGATTCAGGCAGCCCTTTAACCCATTCGTAGATTTTGTTGGCGGCATTGTACATATCTTCATGATGAACATCGTATGTTTTTACCGCCAACTCTGCACACCATTTGCGCAACCTCATATCATTGCGCTTTCTGAAATAATTAATCATTCTTTTAATCATAATTGTAGATATTAAAATTCGTACCCGTGCTCTCATCGAAGAGCAGAACCCTTATCACAAGCTCGGCACGGGTTATATTAGATCGAAAACAGTACGAACGCCTAACTCGTATGCTTACTGCTCAAAGACGATTTTGCGGTGTTTTCTATTAATTGTTATACATTGCACATTTTGCAAGCCCCGACTTGCTTGTGTGCGTTATCTTTTGTTCACTCGTTCACGGCTTATGAATTACACCGAACAAGCTTTATCAGCATGTCAAAGAACTAATCAAAGTACCCCGCCTGTGTCTCGCTCACAGTTAGCGTTCAATCCGTCAACGGGGTGTATAGTTAAGCATACCTACTTAGCCCTAGAACTTCACAAAGAGCATCGTAATCCATGCCGTCATCGTTCGTCTCTTCTGGTTGAAGAATTGCTTCATAAGTTTTAATCTCTTCTTCAATCACCTCTATTATTTCAGCTTTGTAATCGACATTGTAGACTTTACATGCAGTTTCTTCATCCATGTTATTGACGTTTTCCAAATCTCGATAGAGAGCATTTAGTCCTTGTTCTAATTCGTAACGTGTCATATCATACAATTTTTAAAAGGTTCGCTTTTTTGAAAATGCTTTCTCGGCATCCCAACCTCTATTAAGCCTCATATATTTTGATTCTTATCATTCATCTTTCTACTATTTTAATAAGGTTACATTTCTTGAAGCAACGCCATTCTTCTTTCTCACAATCGAAGTATACTTGACAATTATCAGCTGCCTTTTTTTTGCCTTTTGTTTCAGGCACTCTGTCAGCCATCAATGTACCGAATGCTTGTCTTAGTGTGCCATCAGTTTTTTTGAAAAAAAACTCCACCACCTTTTTGTGTAAAACCGCTTTCAACTTCACATTCGCCCAAGCTGTTTTTAAAGCTTCACTCATTGAAAAACCGTTTTTTTTCACCATTTGCCAAGCGAGATTCATAACCTCTCTCATTTGATTTCTAAAACTCGTGCTCATAATCGTGTAAATAATAGATTTATACTATTGCAATTCAAATAAGCATTGCTTACCTTTGCTGCATTACTTGATTGATTGATAATGCAAAAATACTATCTAAAAAGATACCAGCAAACAATCTAGTATCTTTTTGGATACTAGATAACATTATTTAACCATTGAAGTAGTTTATACTTTATTATATAAGACTATGGATGAAAAGTAAAAAACAGTTAGAGTACACTATTAAGGTGCTTGATTATTTAATCGAACACAGAAAAATAGATGATGAAATAGCACGAGAATTTACTGGAGATTATTGGGACATCATCAGAAAAGATTTGGCAGAAAACGCCCATGTTCAATATGGAAAATATGGCGCATCATCTCCATTCCCAAAACCAATGCTTGCTTACAAAGCAGTATGTAAAGATGAAATAGAAAGAATTGAAAAAGAAGAATATGACAGAGAACTGGATAATAATAGCAAACATGCCGCTATCAATGCCAATAAGATATCCAAATGGGCTATAGCAATATCCGTATTAGCTGCAACAGGATTGCCGCAATACTTACTGAAATGGCTATATAAGATGCTCTTAGAGCTTTTTTGCCTATTAAATAGTTGAGCTTTGCTCTATTTTTATTGAGCATCTCATTAATTATTTTTCTATCGTTCTCAGGGTCTGTTAACTCAAGACCACCATCTTTTAGTTCTTGTATCATAGCAATAAAGTAAAGCGACCAACTCCAAAGTTGCGGTTTGAAGTTAAATCGCCTATATAATCCCTTACGGGAGCAGTTAAACTTATTAGTCGAAATCATCCGCAACTTGATTTCGATGCAAATATAGGTATCTTTTTAGAAACTTAAAATGTTTAATTCTATTTTTATGAATAATTCTGCAAGAGAACGATTCCATAAAGTTATGGAGATATTGGGATTGACTGATTATCGTGTTTATACAGATATTGAAGGTATAACAAAAAACATGATGGTAAAACTTCGAAATGGAGAAACAGAGGAAGTGTCCATTAAGATATTATCTCCCTTTTGCACCCAATTTGAAAATGTAAATCCCGATTTTATCTTAACAGGAAGAGGAGAGCCATTAAAAAGCAATTGCCCATCTTCAATCATATTAGAACACCCGTCAACCGAAAAAGACATCAAAATATTAGATATTCGTGTTTGCGCAGGGCATGGAATAGGTTTTGATGGAGACGAAAATAAGGTTGTAGGATATGTGAACATTCCAGATTTCACAGGATGCTATGGAATAACTGTATATGGAGATTCAATGCATGATAAATACATGTTAGGAGACACAATATTCGTTCGTGAAATAAAAGACAAAACATTAATTGATAACGGACAGCCTTATGTAGTAATAACAAAGGAAGATAGATTATTGAAACTGGTTTATATTGAAAAAACAAGATTAAAGCTGGTTTCGTACAACCCAATATGCAATCCCGATGGACGTCGAAGATATCCTGATATGGAGATTGATGGCAGTCAAATACTTCATTTATATAAAGTTGTTGGAAAGTTAGCAAGAACGCAAATGTAAAATGGGTTCCAATATGCATAGAATAAAAAAAAATAAATAGCCATGCCAAATACATTACAAGAGAGCATGGAGGATGTTAGCTTTGCTTATATGCAAGGATTATGTGCATATAATGGCTATACTATATCAAAAGCAGAAAGGGACAATGACGGTGTAGATGCTACTATTAAGTGCAAAGGTTATCCTATTGACACATCATGCAAATTATGCTCGCCATCCATTGATATACAGTTAAAAGCATCATATGCAAAATTCAAACAAAAAAGAAATGGGGATTTAATCTTTGTATTGGAGACTAAAAATTATCATAATCTTATCATGGGTAATAGGATGATTCCTATAATATTAGTAGTTTTGCACATGGATAGGGATAGAAAAAAGTGGGTAAAACATTCAAAGTCAGCTTTAAAAATAGCCAAATGTGCATATTGGGTAAATCTTAAGAATCATCAACCAACTAACAATGGAAGCAGCATAAGCGTCGTTATACCCAAAGAAAATATTCTATCATGCGAATGCCTTAAAAAGTTAATGATAAAAGTCTCAAAGGAAGAAGAGTTATGAAAGACTTAAAAAAAGCTATAGACCTAATTACAGTAGAAAAGCTTGAAAAAGTTCTTTCTTTTTTAGGATGGCATGAACTAAATGTTCTAATGAGCGGAAGAGTACGCCAATTTGTATCTCCTGACGATGAATACGTAGCATTGATTCCACTTGTTAAAGAGTTTTCCGATTACTATAGAATAATGGGAGACACCTTACAATCCATTGCATCTTTTGAAAATAGAAGCATAGAAGCATTGGTCAATAGGATGTTAAATCCATCGTACGACATTCAAAAATGGCGCATAGCGAATAGTTATACTTCAGATGGGAAAATTCCATTTTTTAGTATGGCAGATACTATAGAAAAAATAAAAGACGTTTTAGCTGCTGCCTACTTGGACACATTAAACCCTGCAAAATTTCACAGGAAAGTCTACACAACAGATGTGAACAAAAATATTTCAGAATGCTCTTTTGGACAAACTGAAATAGGAAGTTATATTCTTAATATATTATGCCCTCTTGGAGATTATCAATACACTCTTTTCAATCCAACAGAACAAAAGATTCCATTAAACCGTAAAATCAATATGCGGCTATTATCCTCAATAGACAATATCCAAAAAGAACTAGGAAATAACAACAACAACAAAGTTGACGAAGACGTAGATCAAGGACTATACAGCGTAAATTTCCTAGATGCATTAGTCGATATTTATGATGAAACCAAAGATTCAGAGATGAATATAATTGTTGACTGGTGCAAAGATGTAAAATTCGTTAGTGAGGCTCCAATATCCTCCATTAAATTAGAACCTATATTTATGGAAAAAGTGAGCTTTATCGCAGATAAGTATAGACCTAAAAAAGAAGAGAATATTAAAAGACCATTTTACGGAAAAATATATAACATCAATGCAAATCCTGATATTGAAAATAGAGAATATATACAAATTAGATTAGCAGCCATTGGAGATGACCTTAAGAAAATTACTATTCAGGCCAAACTAGATTATAATAAATATTACTCGGTGGTTAATACTGCTTTTGAAAGCGGAGCAAATGTAAAACTCTTTGGTTTATTAAAAAATACTGGGCAACAAAAATGGATCGAGAACGGGCATTTAGAAATGCTTAATGATTAATATCTATGAATTGAAAAAGAAACTAAATATTTAAGACTATGAGAAAGATTTTATTTGTAACTACATTTTTTATTTTTGCAGTATCATGCAGTGATAAAAGTAACACTACAGTAGCTGGTGCGGATAAATATATTAAAACGATTACTGGATTTACATGCGAAAAAGCGGCTGTAACTAATAGCGGACATTTAATTGTAGCTATCGATGCTATTGAAGGGTCAAATTATGATGGTCTTGCATCTCAGTTTTTAGATGAAGCCAAAAGCGAAGGTGTTATAGGACTAAAAGGCGTTTATATTGTAGATTCAAAGAACTGCCAATTTTAAAAAGGTTCAGTTTTAGGGAAACGAATAGGAAAAGCATTTAATTAACATTATATTATGAAAAAAATTCTATTTACCATATTTTTATTAATCCCAGTAATAGTATTTGGACAAATAAAGAAAGTGCCAAGCATCAATTCAAAACCTATAGGTATGAATTCGGCTATACAGAATGAAGATAATAGAATAAAAAAAGAATCTGAAGAGCTAAATAGAGCCAAAGAAGTAAATGACTATAAACTAACTATATATGATTTAATCAACAATAGCACATACGAGAAATCATTTGAAGTCAATAATACCAAAAACATACTATGGAATAATATCGTTAATTGGTATTCTGTAAATAAAAACAAATATGGATTATCTATCATAAGTGAAAATAAAGATACCGGCAGAATTTATTTTCAAATCAAATGTCCTATTTCAATTGATAATGACGCTGAGAGAACTGGACACATAAAATTGTACTATTTATTTACAATACAAGTTGATTGTAAGGATAAAAAATTTAGATATATAATATCGTCAAGAAAATCTGAAATAAGATTAAAAAGAGGCGAAAACCTAAAAGATCTTTCTACTTCAACACTAACCGCGATTCAATCTCAATTACAAGATATAGTATCAATTTCAGAGAATTATTTTAATAAACAAAGCAGTTGGGAATTCAATAAAGTATGGAATAATTTCATAAAAAATGAATATTCCTATAACGAACTTAACCCAAAAGCAATTCTAAATTCAGGATTAAACACTGAAAAAGTAATTTTAGAAAACATATATATTGAAATGATTAAAAAAGATGATTGGTAATCAACCCTTAAAATCTACTCAAATGAAAAAAACTTTTATTTCTATTACTCCAATTTGCTTTTGTCTTAAATCTACACGGTCAAGACAATATCAGGTACACAACGTGCAACCTGAATATGCGCTCCCAAGCCAATACTTCATCAGAAGTTATATTGGTTATTCCTCAAGGCACATCTGTTACTATAGACGAAGATTGCGACTGCAAGTGGATTCCTGTCACTTACAACGGACAAATAGGGTACGTCTCTACCAAATACCTCAGCAAAGAGAAAACCTCTATAAAAGTCCCCTATAGCTCACCGATAAAGTATTATACAAACTCAAGTGGTGAAAGAGTGCAATCCCCTACTCATTATAACTCACCCCCATCCGGTGCAACAGCTCTTTGCCGAGATGGAACGTATAGTTTTAGTAGAAGCCGACGAGGAACATGCTCACATCATGGTGGAGTTGCAAGATGGCTATAGAAAGTGTTCTGAATTCCCGTGAAAATAAGTATGCGGACAAAACGGGGACAATTTTTAGAACAAGAAAACCGCAAAAGCCTGATAATCAGCTATTTGCGGTTTTTACAAGTGATTCCGAAGCGATTCGAACGCTTGACCCACGCCTTAGAAGGGCGTTGCTCTATCCAGCTGAGCTACGGAACCATCCTTAATTGCGGTTGCAAAGGTAGTGCTTTTTGTGGAATCTCAAAACG
>JAQUVV010000096.1 GCA_028693195.1 Lachnospira sp. | reverse complement strand
GTATCCAGGATCTCATGAAAATGTTCTTGAAGATATTGATTTCGTGGCTGAACCAGGAAAGACCACAGCAATTATTGGTAGTACAGGATGTGGTAAGTCAACATTAGTGAATCTGATTCCTAGACTTTACGATGCAACAGAAGGATCTATTACAATTGATGGTTATGATGTAAAGGATATCAAGCTTGAAGATTTAAGAGCTGAGTTAGGATATGTGCCACAGAAGGGAATTCTTTTCTCAGGTACAATTGCATCGAATATCAGCTTTGGTAAAGATGACGCTACAGAAGAGCAGATTAAAGAAGCTGCTGAAATTGCGCAGGCAACAGAATTTATCGAATCTAAGAGTGACAAGTACGAAAGACCAATTTCTCAGGGTGGTACCAATGTTTCTGGGGGACAGAAGCAGAGACTTTCAATCGCAAGAGCCATTGCAAAACAGCCTAAGGTATTTATCTTTGATGATAGTTTTTCAGCATTAGATTTAAAGACAGATGCAGCACTTCGTAAAGCATTGAATGCGAAGGTTGGAAACAGCACAGTCATTATTGTTGCTCAGAGAATTAGTACAATTCTTCATGCTGACCAGATTCTTGTTATGGAAGATGGAAAGATTGTGGGAAAGGGTACTCATGAGCAGTTGATGGATTCTTGTGAAGTATATCAGCAGATTGCATCATCACAGTTATCCGCAAAAGAACTTGGCAAACAGGAGGTGTAATTATGTCAGAAGAAAAACAGTTTAAGGCAGCTCCTAGAAGAAGAGGACCTATGGGCGGTGGCCCAATGGCGCCAGGAGAAAAGGCCAAAGATTTCAAAGGCTCAATCGGTAAATTGATTAAATATATTGGAAGATATAAGATTGCAGTGATTATTGTTATGATCTTCGCAGCGGTATCAACAGTATTCTCAGTTGTTGGTCCTAAGATTTTAGGTAAGGCAACAACAGCACTTTCAGAGGGCTTGATGAAGAAAATCGCGGGCACAGGTGGAATGGATTTTGGATATATTGCAAAAATCTTATTATTCACTTTAGGCTTATATGCATTTAGTGCTGCATTCAGCTTTATTCAGGGTTGGATTATGACAGGTGTCACTCAGAAAATCTGTTACAGATTAAGAAAAGAAATTTCTGAGAAAATCAACCGTATGCCAATGAAGTATTTTGAGAGCAGAACTTATGGTGAAGTTCTTTCAAGAATTACCAATGATGTAGATACACTTGGTATGGGATTAAATCAGAGTATTACAACAATTATTACAAGTATAGCAACATTGATTGGTGTTTTGGTGATGATGCTTAGTATTTCACCTTTAATGACACTGATTGCATTGGTTATCTTACCTATTTCTGTCGGATTGATTTCAGTGGTTATTAAGAAGTCTCAGAAATACTTTAAGACGCAGCAGGAATATCTTGGTCACATCAATGGTCAGGTGGAAGAAACATTTGGTGGTCACTTAGTAGTAAAATCATTCAACAAAGAGCATGACATGATTGCTGAATTCGATAAGACCAATAATATTCTTTACAAGTCAGCTTGGAAGTCACAGTTCTTATCAGGAATGATGATGCCAATTATGCAGTTCGTTGGTAACTTAGGTTATGCATGTGTTGCTTTAGCAGGTGGACTTCTTGCTATTAAGGGTACAATCACAATCGGTGATATTCAGGCATTTATTCAGTATGTAAGAAACTTTACACAGCCGATTCAGCAGATTGCTCAGGTTGCAAATCAGGTACAGTCTATGGCAGCAGCTTCAGAGAGAGTATTTGAGTTCCTGGGAGAAGAAGAGGAAGATCAGATTGTAGAAAATCCTGTGAGCACAGAGCACATCGAAGGCGCTGTTTCATTTGAAAATGTTCATTTTGGATATAATCCAGATCAGACAATCATCAATGATTTTAGTGCAGAAGTAAAACCTGGTCAGAAGATTGCCATCGTTGGACCAACGGGTGCTGGTAAGACTACAATGGTGAAACTGCTTATGCGTTTCTACGATGTGAATAGCGGTGCAATTAAGGTCGATGGACATAATATTAAAGACTTTAACAGACGTGAACTTCGAGATGCATTTGGTATGGTACTTCAGGACACATGGCTTTATAAAGACACGATTATGGAGAATATCCGTTATGGTCGTCTGGATGCAACCGATGAAGAAGTTATAGCAGCAGCGAAAGCTGCTCATGCTCATCACTTTATTGAGACACTTCCAGGTGGATATCAGATGGAATTAAATGAGGATGCCAGCAATGTATCTCAGGGACAGAAACAGCTTCTGACCATTGCAAGAGCAATTTTAGCTGATAACCCAATCTTAATCTTAGATGAAGCAACATCTTCTGTTGATACAAGAACGGAAATTCAGATTCAGAAGGCTATGGATAATTTGATGAAGGGAAGAACCAGCTTCGTTATTGCTCATCGTTTATCAACAATCAAGGATGCAGATATTATTCTTGTTATGAAGGATGGAGATATCGTAGAGCAGGGAAATCATGAGGAACTTCTTGAACAGGGTGGTTTCTATGCAGACCTTTATAATTCACAGTTCGATGAGGCAGAGGCTTCATAAAGAATACATGCATATGTTATAAAGATAGAATACGAAAGAATAGAGATGAATATAATAATCTAGAGGTATGAACCTTGAGAGTGTCAACTGAGATGCTTTCAAGGTTCATTTTCTTATCACAGAATAGACATATATATTTCATATGATAAATATTAGATTAGATAACGACTAATATAAACAAGATAAAGAACATAAGAAATCATGTATACAACATTTTACGAAACCAAATCCCCATATGTTTCGTATATATAAATAGAACGAAAAATACTGGAACTTCAGAATAATATACATAATTAATGCTTTATTTACATAAGTACGTTTAGGGGGATGCGTGGTATGGATAGATCTTGGAAAATATTTTGTTCAGAATCAGGAATCTGCTCGTTGGAGAATAGAACATTAGAAGAGCGGAGTTTCTATCGGATGAAGGTCTTTTTAAGGAACTTCTACCGGGAACAGTACAGAGAAGAAAAGAAAGAGAATGAGACAGTACAGAAGTCTTTTCTTTATACATTGGCATTAAATCTGCATGGGAAAGATGCGAAAAAGGAAGTGCAGGCAGGCATTAATCAGAATAGAGATCATGCAGCAAACAATTCCTGCAGCTTAGAGTTTTTTGTAGCAAGAAAGAAATTTCTATTAACATGGGATGCGGTCCTCGGACTGGTAATTACAGCAGTGGATACAACGGGGAATGATGTAATTACCAGATTAAATGAGGCATTAGTTAATGAAGAGTGTAGCTGGTTCTGATAAACTTTATATATTTATTTAATACAGTATTAGTTAATTGCTTTAATACGAGAATGTTACACTAAGATGATAATGGGTTAGCCTAGTTGAATAATGGTATTGATCCAGAAAGAGAAGACCATAATAATCGTACAAAGGTAAGCAACCTGACAGTAATACTTATATCGATCCAGTGAAACTGCCTGTCGGTAGGATACACAGAAGGATATTGCAGTTGAGATTACAAATATGCCGATATCTACGGGTAGAAGATGGTAGCCAAGGAGACCGGTGTATAGGTAATATAGAATTGGAATGGTCCAGGTTCCAATCAGAATGCCTATGAAAAGATTGCATAGGATCTGAGGGAATTCGGATTTTAATTTCCAATAACAGATGTAGGACCATAGAAGACCTGGGAAAAATAAGAGCTTCATATGCTCCCAGGTCGTTTCGTTAATTGCAGCGAATAGGCCTATAATCACATTTTCATGAGACCAGTCATAGAAGAAATGTGCCAATGAACCTAAGAGGACAGTGAAGACAGAGCCTGCAAGCATATATAATTTTAGCTTTTTCAAGAAGCACCTCCGAGTGGATGAATTGATATCTTAAGTATATGTAATGGTGTAGATTCATATTCGAAAATCCACTGGATTTTCAACGGAAGTAATTGCAGCTTTGTAGACGAGTAATGCATATTATGAAGAAAGAGGACAAACATGTGGAAGGAGAACAGGTATTATGAAACAAGGGGTAGCAAAAGAGATTAATATTGATGATTTGTATATGAACGATGGAGATTGGGAAGATCTTTATCTGGAAAGCAGAAAGGAAGAAAGCGAAGCACAACAGTAAGAATAAGCAGTTATGAACTGGTAGAGAACAAGTATGGGGGTGTCTCTACCGGTTCTTTTTTGATTTATAGGAAGTTGTATTTTCTGTAAATCAACCAACGGTTAACAAAATCAACAAAAATCAACGTTGAATCCATTGTACTTCTCATAAAAGTCAGTATAATGAAGTTATGAAATAAGAAGAGAGGATGGGTATAGAAATGGATATGTTAACAATAAAGAATTTTTCTAAGACGTACAAGGGTGGAAAGAAGGCTGTAGATAATCTGAATATTCAAGTAGAGGCAGGAGATATCTATGGATTTATAGGGCACAATGGTGCGGGAAAGAGCACGACAATTAAAGTAGTAGTCGGAGTACTTGACTTTGATGAAGGGGAGATTTTCATTGATGGACATTCGGTGAAGTCAGAAGCGATTGCATGTAAGACCGTGACGGCCTATATTCCAGATAATCCAGATATTTATGATTTTTTGACAGGAATTCAATATCTGAACTTTGTAGCTGATATTTTCGGAATTGACCAGAAGACAAGAGAAGATCGTATTCAAAAGTATGCAGATATGTTTGAGATTACACCTGCATTGGGGGATTTGGTTTCATCATATTCTCATGGTATGAAGCAGAAGGTTGCCATTATATCAGCGCTGCTCCATGAGCCGAAGCTGTTAGTTCTGGATGAACCATTTGTAGGATTGGACCCGAAGGCAGCACTGGACTTGAAAAATGTAATGAAGGAACTATGTGCCAATGGAAGCGCAATATTCTTCTCCACCCATGTACTTGAGGTCGCACAGAAGCTGTGTAATAAGATTGCAATTATCAAAGAAGGGCAGCTTGTAGCTTCGGGGAATATGGAAGATTTGGTGAAGAATCAATCCTTAGAGGATGTATTTATGGAGGTGGTGGAAGATGAAAAGTAATCTTGCAACACTTATGAAGCTTGAAATGACCAAACGGTTTGGCTTTAATACCGTCTCGCATGAGAAGGATTCAAAGAAGAAATACCGTGCAATAGCAATGATTTTTGTTATGGCATTTGTTGTCATTGTTATGGGAGGATATTGCTTTGGAATTTCATATGGATTTGGCTATATGGGGATTTCCTATGTAGTGCCTGGCTATGCACTGACCATCAGCAGTCTGGTGGTTCTGATGTTTACTTTTTTAAAGACAAATGGTGTACTGTTCGCTTCAAAGGACTATGATATGCTCATGGCACTTCCGATGAAGACAGAGACGGTGATTACAGCAAAGTTTTTATCCATGTATCTGAATAATCTTGCATTTACAGCAGTTGTGATGATTCCGATGGCTGTAGGATATGGATTTTGGAACGAAATCACTGTGCTAGCGGTGATTTCATGGACTTTGGGAATCATATTTGCACCACTGCTTCCCATGACAATTGCAGCCATTGTAGGAGCGGTAATTGCTGGCATTGGTTCGGGATTTCGAAATAGTGCCTTTGCACAGTTGATTTTAACGGTACTTCTGATTGTTGCAATATTTGCGGGAAGTTTTTGGATGAATGACCAGGCGGCAAAGGATGAGGCTGCATTTCTTGCACTTCTTGCAAATCTGGGAACGATGATTTCAGGAATCCTTCATAAGATATATCCATTGTCGGCATGGTTTGATCGTGCGGTAGGGCATGAGAACTTGTTAGCATTATTGGGGTTAATAGCAGTATCTGTGATTATATATGGGGTTTTTGCATTTGTCTGTGGAAAATGTTATCGCAGAATCAACTCAGCACTGAAATCTCATCATGCTGCATCCAATTATAAGATGGGTGAATTAAAGAGTAGTTCATTGTTAATGGCACTGGCTAAGAAGGAGGCAAAGCGATTTTTCTCATCTTCATTATATATGATGAATATTGGAATGGGACTGGTGCTTGCATTGCTGTTAGCAGTGGTCAGTATCTTCACAGGAATTGACAAAATTATTGATGGAATTAATATCACTGGAATTGATGCAATCAGGCCATTGGTGGCTGGATTAATGCCTTTTGGAATTGCTATGATTGTGAATATGTGTAATACATGTGCGGTTTCTCTTTCGCTGGAAGGAAATAATCTCTGGATTATGCAAAGTCTTCCTATTACAATGAAAACGCTGTTAAAGGGAAAAATGCTGTTTAATGTGATAATGGTTCTTCCGGTATCATTGGTCTGTAGCATCATCTTTATGCTTGAACTGCATGTCAATGTTATGATGGCATTGATTTATATTGTGTTTGCAGTCGTATCGGTTCTTTTTTCAACGGTATGGGGAACCTGGAGTAATGTGAAATTCCCGAATTACCAGTGGCAGAACGAGGTGGAAGTCATTAAGCAGGGAGCATCTTCTATGCTTGGAATCTTTGGAAGCATTGTAATCTATCTGGCACTGGGCGCGGCAGCATTCTTCTTAAGTCGATATGTGGCAATTGAATTGGCAGTGTTGGGATGCTGTGCGATTCTGGGCTTGGTTGGAACTATGTTGTATCGTGGATGTAAGTAACGATGGAGAATTAGTTACGCAACCACTTACATGAAAGGAGAATGTACCATGCCTGAAATCAATATTGCCAGACAGCTTCTGGCGGCAAGACATGAAAAGAAGATTACGCAGGAAGAGCTTGCGACCTATATCGGGGTATCTAAGGCGGCTGTATCGAAGTGGGAAAGTGGTATTAGTTTTCCAGATATCACAAATCTTCCACAATTGGCGACATATTTTAACATGTCCATCGATGAATTAATGGGATATGAACCGCAGATGACAAAGGAAGATATACGAAAGACTTATAACGACTTAAAGAAATTATTTGCAGAGCAGTCATGGGAAGAAGCCATGACTGCTTGTGGTGAATTGGAAAAGAAATATTATTCATGTTTTCCTTTTTTATTACAACTGATTGTATTGTATCTAAATCATGCGACCTTAAGTGGAAATCCAAAGGAGCTTTACGAACATTGTGTAGAATTATCGTGTCGAATCAGCAGCTTAAGTGCAGATGTAAAAGATGCGAGACAGGCAGTTAGCTTGGAAACCATGTGTCATGTTCTCATGGGTGAGCCTATGAAAGCATTAGATCTGTTGGGTGAAGAGGTTCGTCCTATATCACAGGATACAGAACTGTTAGGGCAGATTTATCAGTCTATGGGGAAGATAGAGCGGGCAAAAGAAGTTTATCAGATTGCCCTGTATCAGCATTTGTTATTCCTTGTAGGTGATTCCGCACCGTTATTATTACTCCATGCAGACCAGCCAGAGCGAGTCGAGAAAATAATTCACAGGACACTTCAGGTGATAGAAGCATATCAGCTAGATACATTACATCCCAACACGGCAGCAGTATTTTATCTAACTGCTGCACAGGTTTATTGCATGAATGAAAAAATGGGAGAGTGCCTAAAATTATTGGAGAAATATGTGTATGTGTGTGAACACTGCTTCTTTCCAATGACACTTCATGGCGATGATTTCTTCGATACACTTGATGAATGGTTTCTAGAATTTGATTTGGGGAATCAGGCCCCACGTTCGGAGCAGCTAATTCGGAAGAGTATGGTAGACGCAGTAGAAGGAAATCCAGCATTTACGGGATTGACGGAAAATCGAGAGTTTCAGAAGCTGGTAGAAAGATTGCAGCAGCTATTATAAGTATCATAATTGATTTTCATTTGGAATCAGAGTAAAATGAATTTATATAATGTTACGTGGATGCCTTTTCAGATGAAAAAGAGTGTGACTGATGAAAAAGGAATCAGTCACACTCTTTTTTTGAGTAAAGAACTGTAAAAGGTTATGAATGATTATGGGGAGAACAAATGATGAATGAACGTGATGGACTGGAAATAGATATTGAACCGTATAAGACTGTATTTGACAAGTCTCCATCTGCATTTGCAATGATTCATGTGTTGATGAAAGATGGAAGATATGATGATTTTAGGTTCCTTTATGCCAATAAGGGGTATGAGAAGATGTCTGGATTTTCGGTGGAAGTTTTAAATGGACATTTATATTCCGAGATATGTGGACAGAAGAGCGAGCAGTGGAATGAATTATACGGGAAGGTGGCTTATGAAGTAGAATCCTATTCATCAATTGAGTTTGGACCGGAGATTAATCGATACGTGAATATTGAGTGTCATCAGGTGAAGAAGGGATATGTAGCATTGTTGGTCGTTGATATAACAGATCAGATGACGACAGAACATAAGGCAAATCAGACCCTGCGGAAAAGGTATGAAGTTGAACGAAGAAGAATGCTGTCTGACAAAAGTATGATGGCATATGCAATCTTTAATTTAGAGAATCACGAAACAGTAGAAATTGTTAATAACATATATAAGGAGCAGACGGTTGATAATACAACACTGGAGTCTTTTCGGAGACAGGTGGTTCAATGTATTGTGAAGAAATCACAAAGGGATGAGTATGCACGAATTTTCAATCCAGCATTTTTAATTGAGCAGTATCTTTCAACCATTTTCTCAGGATGTCAATGGTGCCAATAGTGTGATTCAGGGAACTGGATTAGGTTTGGCACTTGTGAAGCAGATTATCGCAGAAATGGGTGGCAGCATTGAAGTGGAAAGTGAACTGGGAAAAGGAAGTACATTTACATTAACAATTCCCTATGAATACAGGATTAATGAACAAAGCGAGGATAAGAAGGAGGAAGTGAAGAAGCCAGAATCCCTGGAAGATGATTTTTCAATTCTAAAAGGGAAGCGAATTCTTGTAGTGGAAGATCACCCTTTGAATCAGAAGATTATTGAAGCATTACTGGAGAAGATGGGAATTGTAATTGAACTGGCGGGAAATGGCCAGGTGGCAGTGGATTTATTCCGTTCTGTGCCAGAGAACTGGATTGATGCCATCTTGATGGATGTGAGGATGCCATTGATGAATGGATATGAGGCAACTGAGGCGATTCGAGCAATGGATAGAAATGATGCGAAGACAATCCCTATCATTGCTATGACAGCAAATGCGTTCGAAGAGGATATCAGACAGAGCCGTGAAGCGGGAATGAATGAA
>JAQUVV010000095.1 GCA_028693195.1 Lachnospira sp. | reverse complement strand
TGTGAATAAAAAGCGATTTATTGGTGCGGTAGCGGTATGTATCGTAGTTGTAGCTACGGCTGGAGGGACATACGCTGCATTTCAGGCATCAACCAGCACAGAGAAAACAATTTCAACAGCTTCGCTGGAAGTTGTACTACAGATGAAGGGGGCACAGGTTTCAGAAAATGGGGAAGTTGTATATACACCTGAGAATATAAAAGAGGGAGAAATTAAAGAACGTGTCAGCGCTGCGAATCATGGGAGCAGGGATATGTATATTAGAATACATGTGAATAAAGCATGGTATCAGGAGAATGAGAAAGTAAATCAGGTAGATGGAAAATCAGTGCAGGCGTCAGCCATAGGAGTTTCATTTATCAATGATGAGGATTGGATTGTGGAGCAAAAAGCAGCGGAGGGGGAAGATTTCTACATATATTATAGAAAACCAGTTGCTGCTGGTAAAGAAACGTCTGATTTTATGGATGCATTTACATTGATGAAAGATATGCAGGAAAATACAAATCAATATACTGGGCTGCATGCAAGAATGAAATTTGATGCAGAAGCGATTCAGACAGTGGCAGCAGAACAGGCAATGCTTGCAGAATGGGGAGTTCAGGTGACATTTCAGCCTGATGGAAGTATGAAAGCAGTTTCTAGTCAGCAGTAGGGGGAATAGTAGGTGTATGAATATAAGAATTAGGCAGATGGCAGCAGGACTGCTGTCTCTATTGATACTTGTCTTTGGCATGATGACCATTACTTATGCGGGGGAATCGGTTATTTTCCTGGAGAAAGACGCAAAGAAGTTCTCGAAGATCGAGCAGGATTTAGATTTTCGGAATATGGAACCAGGAGAGAAGAGAATGGCGGTAATCTCACTAACGAATCTATCGGAGAACCAGATGGATTTTTATCTGAATGGTGAGATTGTATACAATATTGCAGATGCTGCAAAAACAAATAAAAATGCCATATATGAATTATCATTAACAAAAGGAAATGAGAAAGAACCCTATTTTATAGGCTGGTTCGGGAGTGAAGAGAATACAAGGATTGATACGAGACAAATGCTTCAAAGACTTGCCCAAAATGTACAGATTGCAACGCTTAAGCAGGGGGAAAAAGAAACCATAACCATGACGCTTCTTTTAGATGGCGCATCAACAGGAAATGAATATATGAACACAGAGGGGATAATCAGGTTAAATATAGGCACATCACCGAAAGTAGAAGAAACATTCGACAATCAGGTTTCAACAGGAGATCAGAAGCCAGTATGGAGCATGCTGTTATTAGCCGCAGGGGCCTTGATTGTGTTCTTTATTATTTTCTATTGGGGAATGAGAGTGAATAAAACAAAAAAAGATCAGTAGGGGAACTGAACATGAGTGAGTTATCAATGAATCATCTTGATACGATTCAGGTTCGTTTATTTGGAACATTCTGCATGTCATCAGAATGTAGTGTTGTGGATGAACGTGATCTGAACTCAGAGAAAGCAGTGAAGCTGTTAGCATACATGATTAGTCATCACAAGAATGCTGTAACGCATCAGGAGCTTGCGTCAGCTGTGTGGGAAGAAGCTGAGAATGATAACCCAGCAGGTGCTATGAAAAATATGGTCTATAGAACTAGAAATATGTTAAAGAAAGCATTTGGAAATCAGGAGTTTATCTGTTCGGGGCGTGGATATTATAAATGGAATGAACAGATACGTATTCAGCTGGATGTTGAAGAATTCGAAGAGTTATGCAGGAAGGAGAAAACTGAAAAAGATATTTTGAAAAAAATTCAATATGGATTTCAGGCATATGAATTATATCGGGGAAAGTATATGGAAAATTATGATGATGTATATTGGGTAATCTCTAAAGGCGCATACGAACATACACGTTATCTACAGCTAATGGAAAGTCTAACAAAAAATCTATATTTCCAGAAACGATATAATGACATCGTGCAGATATGTTATCAGGCATTGAAAATTGATATGCTGGATGAGGAACTGCATTATCAATATATTAAGGCGCTACTGGCTCAAGGAAAATATATTTCTGCAAAAAAAGAATACGAGGATACCTGTGACATATTGAATCGAAGACTTGGAATTAGTCCGACAGAACATTTTCGTGAATTGTATGACGAGATTATTAGGGAAGAACACGGACTTGAACTGGATATGGCAAATATTCAGAAAATGATTCAGGAAAAATCGGACGATGCAGGGGCTTATGTGTGTGATTATGAACTGTTCCTCAAGACTTGTGAGTTGGAAACCAGGAGAGCAAGAAGAACGGGGCAGCGTGTTTTTATTGGATTGATTACGGTGGCGCCAGCCCAAAGCAAGATAGTAAAGACGGTGCTCGCTGATACATTAAGATCCGGTGATATGATTGCACAATATAGTACCATGCAGCTGGTAACAATGCTTTCAGCAGGGAAAAAAGAAGATGCGGATTTAGCATTGAACCGGGTTCGATGCAATGTCCATAAGAAGCTGGGAAGCATGGATGCTTTTGTGAAATATAGGCTTGAAGAGGTGGAATAGAAGGTATGAAAGTGATTACAGGAGGAGCTTTATATGAATTCTGTTAAAAGAAAGCAGAGAAAATTAACAGCATGGATATTATCATCTATATGTTTTTGCTCTGCACTGCTGGGAAGCATGATTTATAGAAACACTGAGGTTTGTGTGAAGGCGGCAGAAACGCTTTCAACGGATGAAGTGTTTTATCAGACCCAGTTAAAGGATATGCTGGGGAGGGCGAAGGGTTTTGGTGTATTTGCGCAGACATTGCATATTAAAAGTGATTTTGAGTCAAACTTTGCGGTGAATATTTTTGATGGAAATGAGCAGGGAGTAGGAAATACAGCGGGAACCTATACAAATACGGGAGGAATTTGCTATGTGGGGGAAGAAATTCAGTCCACCATGAAGGCAAGAAGCCCAATTGATCAGATTATTCTGGGATTTTCTGTGACAAAACAGGGAAACCATTATTATAACAGCAACAATGAACGAGTGATTAATGCAGATAATAGTCCGAATGTAAAGGTGCTGGAAAAGAAAGACTATCTGGATGTGACTGGAGTGAAAAATGGAATTAATCAGGAGTTCATGGGAAAAAAGGCAGAAAAAGATTCAGCGGGGGTGAAATATCGCTACGATGATCAGAAAATTATCAGCATTGATGTACAGAAATGTAAAGAATCGGTATGCTATGTTTCTATGTCCGCAGAGCAGCTGAACAGTCTTGAAACTGACAAACTGGAAATATTGAAAAATAATGGACAGATTGTGATTGTGAATGTGACGGACTGTAATCGTGACATTACATTTCGACAATATCGAATAAATGGAAAGACGACTGTACAACCAGATATTACAATGACAGATTCTGTATATTGGAATTTTACAGGATGCACGAAAAAAATAACCTTATCAGGAATTTGCGGAGTTGTTGTTGCTCCAGAAGCTTCGGTTTCTATCGCGGCGACTGTATCTGGAAGAATCATAGCCGCACAGGTGGAAAATCCTGGAGGGGAGCTTCATTTTATTGCAACAGATCTGAAAAGTTCAATCGATGAAGGCGAAGTTTATCTGAATAAGTATGCGGTGGAGAATGATGATGGTACTTGGACACTGAATATGGAGGTCTATCAGACAGAAACAATCTGTACCATAAATAATATGATTACAAACAAGGAGAAAATAAAACAAGATGCGGTGCTGAAGGATTTCGTTGCGGATTCCTTTGTATTTGCAGGCAGTCAGGCAGATGTGAAAGCATATACCTACTCCTGCACAGGAAAGAATCTTGGAGAACTGACATGGGAGACGCATGGAACAGATATAACGAACTCTCTAGAAATCAAAGTGACTGGAAATGCACTTGAAGTCAGAGGGTATGATTATCAGAAAAATGTAGTGACTGTAGAGGATGAAGCAAAAGGGGCAAAGCTGGTGGTTTCTGTTAATATCCAGAGAAATCCAGTGACCTACGGTGGAAATGGAATACCAACCAATACCGGAGAATCTGGAATTTATGATGAGGATGGGACGCCAATTGAGAAATTTCCGATTCCTGAAGTGAATGTTCCAATTCTTTATGGAATCACCAGTCAGAATCAGAGTATCTATCTGACGGAGGATACGAATACCAGTAATCTTGCGGAACTGGCAGCTGTTACGAAGGATATGTATGAAAGACCAGTGAATGTAAGGGGAATTCCAGATGGAGTGAATAATCGTTATGTGGATATTGAATATCAGGTCAAAGATGTTGATGGAAAGGTCGTTCACACAGAGAATATCGAAGCAGGAACAACGCTGGGACATTCACCATATGATTTTCCTCTGGAATTCTTAAAAGACAATACAGAGTATTATTTTTCGGCGAAGGTTACTGCCAATAAAACTGCAGTACAAGGATTTACTTCAGCAGCAGATGTAGAGTGTAAAGCAAAGGGAACCATCTATGTGTTCAAACCAGTCTTAAGCTTTGATGATACCGTGATTTTCTTAGGAGACAACACAGATTTGAATGACCGGATAAAATCGGTAGAGTGGAAATGTAGTGATGTATCTGCAAAAAAACCAGAACACGAAGCACCTGCTTTGAAATATGAATACGCGCAGATGGAGAAGAAAGAAAATCAAGTTCTGATAAATCCCATATCATCACAAGGGGATGATGCGAATTCTGTGACGGTTAGTCCAGAAAAGGCACTAAATGTGCAACTGACAGAAGTCTATGGAAATGGTAGAGCGATTAAACAGTATTCTGTATTAAATCCATCGGTATGCAGCAGCATGGAACAGGATCACATGGAGGGCAGATTATTTACAATCCATGTAGTGACAGGACAGCTTCAGATTAATAAGACCATTGACCGTGTGTATACCAATATTCAGCAGATTCATTCTAATGAAACATTTGTTTATAAGATTCAACAGTATTCGGTTAGGGAGGATGGATCCAAGGGAGAGCTAGCAGCGGTATTTTACCAGACACTAGGCTTTGATGCAAATGCTGACAAAAAATCAGCAAGCGCTGTGATTTCTGGCTTGAAACGAGGGTATTATACGGTTACAGAGGAAACACAGGCTTCACTGAAATATAGATTAAGCAGAAAAGCTGATAATTATGGTAACCCGGAGGAAAAGGCTGGAACAGAACTTTATATTGGCAGAATCATAGGAACAAATCAGGATATGGAGTATGAAAGAGCAGAGTATTATGGACTGGAGCAGAAAACATCATATGAGACAGCAGCAGTGGGAAATCCCGCAGTGGTTGATTATGAAAATGTATGGAATGACTGGAGTATTCTCAGTGATTCTGCGGTGGCAGTAAATAGATTTATCAAATGAGGGCGGTAAATTGAGGAAAATAATTAGATTTATCACAGATGTGATATTAGGTATGATGGCTTTATATCTGGTAGTGTTGTATGTGCCAAGGGGATTTCAGACAGTTCCTTACGAGGTACTGTCGGGAAGTATGGAGCCTGTGTTTCATGTGGGAAGCATGGTTTATGTCAGAAAGACAGAGCCATCAGAACTTCAGACAGGCGATGTGATTACTTTCTATCTGACAGAAGATACGATTGTGACACACCGAATCCTTGAAAAGAATGCAGAGACACAGTCTTTTCAGACAAAGGGAGATGCTAATGAAAATGCAGATGGTGGAGCAGTACCCTATTCAGCAGTGATTGGAAAGGTTGTCTTTCAGATTCCATTTCTGGGCTATATCTATGGATATCTGTCAGGAGGAGTTGGATTGATGATTGTAGGAGGGGGACTTATCTTTTTGATCGTGCTCTCTTTATTGCTGGATGCGAGAAAAAGTCATGTTCAGGACAGGGGGAAGGGAGAGTCAGGTAATGAAGTGGTTCATGCAAAATAAAAGGAAAATTGTCCCGGTAATCATTGCATTGGGAATGATACTGGCAGGCACAACCGGGGTAACAATTGCATTATTAAACCAGAAAACGCAGGCAGTTGCCAATGATTTTCAGGGAGCAGCAGTCAATATTGCAGTATATGAGAATGGCGTTCTTTATGAGGAACAAAAGACTTTCAATGATTCCTATGAGCGGATGGAAACTAACGTACCAGTCACGAAACAGGTTGCGGTAAAGAATCTATATCAGTCCGATTATCCAACAACAGATGCTTATGTGAGGGTACGATTTGTACCGGCATTTGTATATGATGAGGGCACAGAGTATGCGGGACAGACAGTGGCTGTTGACATGCGTCAGGTGGAATATATCTATGGAGAGAATGATTGTTGGAGAGTTGAGTCAGGAGAAGATGGAGAGAACTACTATTATTATGTTGAGGTATTAAGTCCTGATACATCAACGGAGCCTCTGATTACAGCGGTGAAATATTCAGGAGAGATTCCGGAAAATGCACATTTTGAATTGAAGGTGCTGGCGGAAGCTGTTGCTGCAAAACAAAAGGATTGTCTTTCGGTGTGGAATTTAAAGGATTTTAATGAGTTGCAGTATTTACCGAAAAATCAGTAGATATTTACTAAATATTTCCAGCGCTGTGACCAGAATGTGACTACGGTAGTTCATAATATCACCGTAACAAACAATGTGTCCTGAAAATGCGAGGAAGGTATGAAAAAAAAGAAAAGAGTTGCCTGTATGATTGTTGTAATGCTGCTTGGGATGACGTCTGGAGTCATTGGAACAAGAGCTTATCTTCAGGCTCAGACGGAGACGAAGACCAATGCCTTTACATCAAATCAGAATATCTCCATTCAATTAAGAGAACCAGCGTGGGATGGATTCACATTTGACGATGCAGCATCTGATGGTACAAAGGTGAATGACAGTTTAGATGTGGATGAACAAAAGAAACTGGGGCTGGTTCAGGCAGCAGCTTATGTTCCTGGACAGGTGATTCCAAAGAATCCAAAGATAAAAAACGATGGAACGAAGGAATCAGGCGTATCCGCAAGAGTTGCGTTAAAAGTACAGTATTATGATGAAAATCATCATGAAATTACATATGAGAAATTTAAGGCTGCATATCTGAATGAGAATGGAATCACATTTGATGAAAAATGGAAAAGAATTAATAACAGTCCATATGAGGTGTATCTGTACGAGGATGTGCTGGGGACAGGAGAATCAACGGATGCATTATTTTCAGAGATACCGCTTAGTGGCAGGATTACAGTTGGAGAGAATGGGAAACTGCCAGGATTTCAGATTCGAGTAACAGCATATGCTGTCCAGGCAGAGTATACAGATGGAACAGAATTGGAAGAGATTATGAATCAATTCGTCAGCAAGAATGAATAGGGAGAGTGGAGTATGACAAGATTTAAGAAAGTTAGTGCAGCACTTGCTGCATGTGTATTGACAGCGGCTGTAACAGTAGGCGGAACCATGGCATATCTGTCGGCAGTGACAGATACAAAGGAGAATAAGTTCACCAGTTCAAAGGGACTGACAGGGGAAATTACAGAGACGGAATGGAAGTATACAGACAGTGCATGGAGTGATTATATGCCTGGAGACTCCACAGGAAAAAATCCAGTGATTTCCATAGATGATAAGGGAGTTGATGCTTATGTAGGAATGAAGGTCAGCTGTGTAGATGGAGAAGGAAAGGAAATCTCTTTTGAGAATTTCCAGAAGGATTATGCAACAGTTTCCTATAATGGAGAAACAGGAACGAATGCAAAATGGGTCAAGGGTGACAATGATTTTTATGTGTATAGTGAGGTCGTTCCTGCAAATAAAGCAACAGAACCACTTTTTGATCAGGTGACTGTAAATATAGGAATCGTTCGTGCATATACCGTGACAACAGGTGTGGAGACAGTAACAACTTACAAGACTGATGAAAATGGAAATAAGATTCCATCTACAAAGTTTGTAAAGGAAGGCGATGTTGTTGTATTTGATGAGGATACTACAGTAAGTCTTGTGGGAGCTGATGGTAAGGTGATCAAAACAATTTTAGGACAGGACGCAAGTCTTCCAACTTTCCAAATCAATGTAACGGGTTATGCAATCCAGAAATCAGGTAATGAAAATATCTATACCGCAGAATTGAGAAAACTTGCTGGTCTGTAGGGAAAATCACGTATGGAATATATAAACGTAGCTATAGAGAGTAGCAGGGCTATGAGTAAGGGATAGCGTTGCAGGTGAAAGGGAGATTGAAAATGAGAAAGAAAAGATTAATTGCAGCAATGGCAGTATCTGCAATGATGGTCGCAGCAACAGTGGGAACAACGCTGGCATATTTCACGGATAAGGATTCAAAGAGCAATGTTGTAACCATGGGGAAAGTAGATGGAACATTGACAGAATCCAATGTACCAAAGGATGCAAAGGGGCAGGAATATGATAATGTGAAACCGGGAGATACAATTAAGAAAGATCCCAAGGTCACACTGGCAAAGGATTCTGAAAATGCGTATGTACGTTTAAAGGTGGATTACAAAGGATTGAATAAGGAGCAGTGTGCTGATTTAGATTCTGCAATCAAGTCGGCTTTAAATAAGGGGTGGGTTCTTGGAGATGATGGATATTATTACTATAACGAGATTTTAAAGGCAAAGGAATCTACCACAGCATTTAAGAGCTTCGATATTCCTGCTTCATGGGGAAATGAGATGGCAGATTTGACCTTTTATGTCAATGTGACCGCTGAATTCATTCAGGCAGAACACTTCACACCAAAGTACACAGACGAGACAAAGAAAGTGATTGCAGACTGGGGAACAGTCAGCATTGATTCGTATAAGAAAAATTAAATGATTCGTTTATAAAAGGGACAATCGCATGAAGCGGATGAAATATATCGCTGCGTGCGGCCGTCCCTTTTTATATTCATACGAGCAAATTTTATTTTGCTCCTTTATGAAAATTACTGCTAAATTCATGATTTGGAATTATTTAATCGTAATTTCTTCAACCTTTGTGATTGGCCCAGTAGTAGGAACACGGTATAGGATTCCCTGATTCTCATAGTACTGGAAGAAGGTGTACTGAGAAGTGCAGTGAATATTCGTGAGATTTCCTGAGGCAATATATTCTAGCTGAGTGCCATCAATGTTCATACGATATAATCCAGTATTGTCTCCACTTTCTGTCTGGAAGAAAATTTTATTTCCATAGAGGTTGTAGTTGACGACTTTACCGTTATCTGCATAGAGCTGTTCTATGGTCTTTGTTGCTGAGTTCAGACGAACCAGTGCATATCCTTTGGCAACATCAATATAGTAGATATAAGTGCC
>JAQUVV010000094.1 GCA_028693195.1 Lachnospira sp. | reverse complement strand
TACATCTCATTCTTTAAGAGAATTGGAAGATATCTGTGATCATCTGGCGCTGCTTCACAAGGGAGGTATGGTATTAGATAGTGATGTCCTTGATTTAAAGACTGCAAGATTCAAGGTGCAGATTGCATTCAAGGAAAGTTTTGATGAGACTAAGTTCTCACAGCTTCAGATGACAAGATACCGTCAGTCAGGTTCTGTAGCTACCATGATTGTCAATGGAGACAGAGAACAGACTGCAAAGGTACTTCAGGAGATGAATCCAGTGATTTTAGATATTCTTCCACTGACATTAGAGGAAGTATTTACTTATGAAATGGAAGCGTTAGGCTATGAATTCAGTGACGAGGCAATGGAGGTGAGTGACAATGAATAAGAAGATTTTTAATGGAAAACAGTTCTTTCAGTCCTGGAAGCAACTGAAAAGTGTAGGAATTATCTTTACATTGCTCCTTGCTGTGATGATGGTTGTGATGCCTGTATCAGAAATGATGTCTTTAAAAAGAAATATGGAACTTATGGGAGAAGGCGCAGTTAATCTTCCTTATGTGGTAGATGTTGTTTCGCAGGCAACAATTTTGATAGTTACCTTTATATTATATACACCACTGTTGACGTTGATGGGGTGGAACTTTCTGACAAAGAGAAATGCCAGCGATTTCTATCAGTCTCAGCCATATACTAGAACCTGCACTTATTTAACTCATGCAGCAGCCGTTATCGCATGGCAGGTAATTACACTGGTGGTTGCAGGGGGAATGGGAGCGATTGCTTATGCAGCATGTTCCAATTATCTTTTAGTGGATTTTGGAACTATGTTACATGTGGTGATTAATATATTTGCATGTAATCTGTTATGTATGGCGGCGATTACTCTTGCCTGCGGTTTGACAGGAACCATATTTAGTAATATCTGTGTGACGGGGTTGATTATTTTCCTTCCAAGACTGCTTGTCAAAGTAGTAGCAGTTGCTGCACAGGGGATTGTGCCAGTGCTGTCTTCAGAAAATATGTATTCAGTGCTGGGCTCCGATTATAATATGCTGACAGAGGTGATTTTCAGAGCAATGGGAATTCCCCACGGCGGTTCCTTTAGAGAATTATTTATTTCAAATACGGCATTGGTTTATACATTGATTTTATCAGTAGTTTATCTGATTGCAGCATGGTTCCTTTTTAAGAAGAGAAGAAGTGAGACAGCAGGAAACAGCGCTTGCAGCAAACAGGTACAGTTAATTATCCGCATTGTGATTGGCTTTGTTGTCAGCTACATTGGTGTGTTAGGAGTATCCAGTGCATACCGTAAGGGAGAGATGACTGGTGGCGATGTGATGACTTTAATTGTATGTTTCATCGTTTCGCTTACAATGGTTATGGTTTATGAAGGAATTAATACCAAGTCAGTCAATGGTGCGGTGAAGAGTATTCCATCTGGAATTCTGGCAATTGTCATCAGTTTGATTGCAGGTGCGGTAACCTATGGACTGGTGATTCAGACAGAAAAGTACCAGCCATCAGAAGCAGATTTAGATTGTGTGGTCATGAAGGCTAATAATTATTCCTATGGTTACTCAGAGTACGATGATTATTTTGATAGTTACGTATCTGGAATTGCCATTAAGAATGATATTATTGAGAAAATTTTATGTGATACGTTAAAGGATAATATTGCCAATATCACAGAAAACGGACATTCCATGGATTATAATTATATCAACAGAAGAAGTGAGTATACTGTTGGATATCATAAAGGAGCATCGACCACTTACAGAACAATATATCTGACCAATAGTGATGTAGAAAAGATTTCTGCGGAGCTTGTAAAGGTAGATTCCTATAAGACAGCCATGCTGGATCTCCCAGAGGCAAAGGATGCATCCATTCAATTAAATGGAATCTACGTAACAACTACAGCAGAGCAGAAGGCAGAACTTTATAACACCCTGTTGGAGGAAAGTAAGGAAATTGCATTTGTGGACTGGTGTTCAGTCGTTCAGGATGAGACCAGAGAGAATGGAATGATTAGCGTTGTTTTTTCAAAGGAAGGAACGGTATATAGTGCAAACATTTCAATCAGCAGTAAGATGCCAAAGACCTTTGCAATGTTCATTCGTATGACCAATAAGAATGTTTTTGAATCAAAGAATGCAACACTGGAGAGTTGTATTCAGGCGTTATCCAGTACAAAGGCGCAGAATGCAGTGAACAATAAAACAGATATTGTGGAAGAAAGTGTCGTGTTGACTTTTTATGATCCGCAGAGTGACTACGTCAGAGCCTACTATGGATTATCAGATTACATGCAAGTGAAGAATGCGGAAGAGACACTTGAAAAGATAGCTGTAGAGTTGAAAAAGAAGAATGCAGATCACTTGATTGATATTACAAAACCATATATCAGAGTTTCTTATAGTGGTTATGAAGGAAATGATTATTCAGGCGAATATCAGTCTATGACAGCATTTGTACAGATAGATTAAAGAAAGAATGGAGTTATCAATGGTAGAACATTACACCATCGTAGATGGAATCATAGATTTGTTGGGTATTACACCGGCATTCTTAATCGGAATCTTTCTTCTTGGTATCCTCTTGTTTCTGGTTTATTCCAGAAACAATGGGGTTGCTGAGGTAAGAATCGCTGTTGCATCCTTTGTACTGTATTATTATCTCTGGATTCTTTTTCGTAATGTGGTGGGAATTCCAACATTTCAGGAGTGTATGGAGATGACTGCACGAGGAAATGGCATCTTCCATCCAAGCTTTAATTGGATTCCTCTGGTCGATGGATTGAACTTCGGCTTTGTGATGAACATTTTTATATTTGCTCCGTTAGGATTTCTTGTACCATTCATTTCGAGAACCTTCGAGCGAGTAGAAAAGGTGATGATACTGGGATTTGGCTTGACACTGCTGATTGAAATCAGTCAGATGTTTACCATGTACAGAGTGTCAGATATTGATGATATCCTGACCAACGTGCTGGGAACAATTCTTGGATACATGATGTTCCGTCTCATGGCGAAAGCAAAGTGGGTTCGGATGTATTCCAAGAGTAAGCTGATGCCAAAGAATCCGCTTATCAACTGGCTTCCGATTATTGTAATTGGGATGACCTTCATCATCGCATTTTGGGGATAAATTCTAAGGTTATATATGCTTTTTGTACAATCTTGCTATACGTGGATGTCGCAGAGTATGTGTTATGCCATAAGCAGGTACTAGTGAGCCGTCGTTACTTATGCACCGTTTTGGGGTGCATTATGTAACGCAACGAGCGAGGTGTAGCGAAAGCGTGCCTGTGTTGGCGTAATACATACTCTGTGACTTTTCATAAAATAAGAAAACATGTTTAGCTTAGAATTTACATTCACTTCTATTATTTTGCGCAAAAAAGAGTATAATAATAAATATATTTTATAAGTTTTCGGAAAAAGAAAGATTGCAAAGGAAACGAGTGCGCGAAAGGGGAAGGACTATGTTAGAAAATGTGAATCTGACAGCAAAGGGTGACGAAGTCATGAAGATGGAGAACAAGTCTTTATGTGTGAAGCTTGGAGTTTTACAACAGAAGATGAAGGAAGCTGGAATTCCGACTGTGGTTGTATTCGAGGGCTGGGGAACTTCAGGAAAAGGAAGTTTGATTGGAAAGCTGATTTTGAATATGGACCCTAGAAATTTCAATGTATATGTGACAGCAAAATCTACATCGGAAGATTTGAGGAGACCATATCTATATCAGTTCTGGAATAATATTCCGGGAAAAGGACAGATGACGATTTTTGATAAGAGCTGGTATCATGAGTATAAGAAAAAGAATACAGAGAGCATTAATGTGTTTGAGCGACAGCTAGTCGATAATGGGTATCTTGTAATTAAGATGTTTCTGCATATTACTGAAGAAGAGCAGGAAAATCGGATTCATAAGCTGTTACAGGATAAGGCAACGAGCTGGAGAGTTTCAAAGCGTGATTTAAAGGAAAATAGAAAGTATAATAAAACGCTTGAAAAGTATAACGATATGCTTGAGGCAACAGATACGGGAATTGCACCATGGACGGTTATTTCAGGAATGGACAAGACGCTTGCCTTAAACTGTATTTTGAAAAATATGATTACAAGTATCGAGGCAAGATTACAAGATGAATCAGTAAAGATCGGTGTCCTTCCACAGGATATGAAGTTTGAGCTGGTGGATATGCCGAAGCTTTCAGAAGTGAATCTGGATTTTTCAGTAACAGAGGAAGTCTATCGGGAGAAAATTGATGAGCTTCAGAAGAAACTGCGGGAATTGTCCTATAAGCTTTACAAGGCGAATATTCCACTGATTCTGGGATACGAAGGCTGGGATGCAGCAGGAAAAGGTGGTAACATCAAGCGGGTAGCAGGTGGCCTTGACCCTAGAGATTATGATGTGACACCGATTGCAGCACCTGATTATATTGAAAAAAACAGACATTATCTATGGCGGTTTTGGAAAAACATTCCTAAGTCAGGACATGTACAGATATTTGACCGTACCTGGTATGGACGTGTGATGGTGGAGCGAATTGAGGGCTTTTGCAGTAAGGAAGACTATATGAGAGCCTATAATGAAATCAATGAATTCGAGAAGGAATTGACGGACTGGGGCGCAATTGTCATTAAATTCTGGCTGCAGATTGATCAGGACGAGCAGCTGGCACGTTTTAATGAACGTCAGAATACGCCAGAAAAGCGCTATAAGATTACAGACGAGGACTGGAGAAATCGGGAAAAGTGGGATTCGTATGAGGTTGCTGTTGATGATATGCTGAAGTACACCTCTACACCGAATGCACAGTGGCACATTATTGAATCTAACAACAAATATTTTGCAAGATTAAAGACACTAGAAATCATTATCAGTGAGATTGAGAAGCGCTTGAAGAAGACGTCATAATATATATTGATAAGCAGAGAGACTGTAATCTATGACAGGGGGAATCCTGTTGTGGAGTACAGTCTTTTTCAATTCATTACGAAATCGATTGCCGTGGGTACTGAACAGATACGAATAAACAAAGAGGCATATTCATACATTATAGTAATAACAGCACTTTCGGAGCGTGTACATGCGGTTAAAAACGAGAATGATTACGAAGGTATGGTGCGTATTTACAGCATTTTTACTTGTGATACATATAGGAAATGCATGGAATGGATGTCTTATGAATATCGAAGCGTCTGAAATGTATGCAAATATACAGAATCAGACAGGTGGTTGCGAAGTGATCAGACAGGAAAGTACAGATGACACGCAGGAGAATCAAGAGACGGCAGCAGTTCAGGGACCAGACATCACCTCGCCTTCCGCGATTTTAATGGAGGCATCTACAGGGCAGGTGATTTATGAGAAAAATTCTGATGAGGCATTACATCCTGCAAGTATTACCAAAATTATGACATTAGATCTCATATTCGATGCAATAGATGAAGGAAAAATCACATTAGATGAGGAGGTTGTTGTATCAGAACATGCAGCATCTATGGGAGGAAGCCAGGTCTTTCTGGAAGTAGGGGAAACACAGACAGTAGAAACGATGATTAAGTGTATTGCGGTAGCTAGTGCCAATGATGCATCCACTGCAATGGCTGAACTAGTGGCAGGTTCGGAAGATGCCTTTGTTGCCAGCATGAACGAGAAGGCGCAGGAATTAGGAATGAAGAATACTACATTTCAAAACTGCTGTGGATTGGATGAAGATGGGCATATGTCTTCGGCAAGGGATGTAGCGCTGATGAGCCGCGATTTGATTAACAGACATCCACAGATTCATGATTATTCAACAATATGGATGGACACCATCACCCATGTTACCAGAAAGGGGGAATCGGAATTCGGCCTTTCCAACACGAATAAGCTGATAAAGCAGTATCAATGGGCAACAGGACTTAAGACTGGTTCAACAGGTTTGGCAAAATGCTGCCTTTCTGCTACAGCAAGAAAAGATGGGATTGATCTGATTGCAGTGATTATGGCAGCGCCAGACAGCAAGCATCGATTTTCGGATGCAACGACACTGCTGAATTACGGATACAGTGTATGTCAGATTTATCAGGATACGGAAATGCCTCTTCCAGATAATGTAGTGATAAACAATGGTAAACAAGATACGATTACCTGTGAATTCGAGAAAGGGTTTTCGTATCTGTTTATGGACACCTTCAAGGCGGAAGATATCAGGAAGGAACTGATAGTAAATGATATTGAGGCACCTGTTGTAAAAGGAGATGTTATTGGTACACTGACCTATTATCATAAAGACCAGAAAATTGGGGAAGTAAATTTGCTTGCTGCTGAAGATGCGGGCAGGGCAACCTTTGCAGATTCATGGAGGAAATTATTGAATCGATTTGTGTGGTCGTGATATCGAAGAGAACCGTTGCCTGGATCCTGTCTTTTGATTTGTGTGCATTGCGGAGTGTGTTCCACCGAATGGAAAATAATATTGGTCATAAAATATGAGCACATAAAGTTGACGTAGGTAGTGAATTTTTTCGTAGGATATGGTATATTCATAAGGATAGTAATTATTTGCAGTTTACAGCAAAGTAAAGCGAAGCAGGAACGATGCCCAGAACGGACATCTGATATATATACATGTGTAAGGCAGGTATCCTATGGATTTATTTGATTATATGAGAGAAAACAACAAACAGAATGAATCACCACTGGCATCCAGAATCAGACCAACGACTCTGGATGAGGTGGTTGGACAGCAGCATATCATCGGGAAGGATAAGCTGCTTTATAGAGCAATTAAGGCGGACAAGTTAAGCTCCATAATCTTTTATGGACCACCGGGAACCGGTAAGACGACACTTGCAAAGGTGATTGCCAATACGACCAGCGCAGAATTCTGCCAGATTAATGCAACGGTTGCAGGTAAAAAGGATATGGAAGAGGTCATTGCGAAAGCAAAGGACAATCTGGGAATGTATGGAAAGAAGACAATCCTTTTTGTGGACGAGATACATAGATTTAATAAAGGACAGCAGGATTATCTGCTTCCGTTCGTAGAGGATGGTACGATTATATTAATCGGAGCAACCACTGAAAACCCTTATTTTGAAGTGAATTCCGCGTTGATATCCAGATCAGTTATCTTCGAATTAAAACCGCTTGGTAAGGAAGATATCAAGGAAATATTAAGACGTGCTGTCTATGATGAGAAGAAGGGAATGGGCAGCTTTGGCGCAGAAATCGATGAGGAAGCTCTGGATTTTCTGGCAGACATTTCTAATGGAGATGCAAGAAATGCATTGAATGCCATTGAGCTTGGAATTCTTACCACAGAAAAAGGTGCGGATGGTAAGGTACATATTGATCTTGCAACAGCAGAACAATGTATTCAGAAGCGCGTGGTGAAGTATGATAAGACAGGAGATAATCATTATGATACTATTTCCGCGTTTATTAAGAGCATGAGAGGCTCAGATCCGGATGCAGTTGCTTACTATCTGGCAAAGATGCTGTATGCAGGAGAAGATATCAAGTTCATAGCAAGAAGAATTATGGTATGTGCCAGCGAGGATGTGGGAAACGCAGATCCTAATGCGTTAGTGATGGCAGTTGCTGCATCTCAGGCTGTAGAACGCTTAGGAATGCCGGAAGCCAGAATCGTACTTTCACAGGCGGCGTTGTATATCGCAACAGCACCAAAGAGCAATGCATGTATTAATGCGGTAGATGAAGCGTTAGAAGCGGTGAAACAGCAGAGAACATCAGCGGTGCCAACACATTTGCAGGATGCCCATTATAAGGGTGCTGCTAAGCTTGGTCATGGTGAGGGATATAAGTATGCACATAATTATCCGAATCATTATGTGACACAGCAGTATCTTCCAGATGATTTGGTGGGGACATGCTTTTACAGACCAACAGAGAATGGATACGAGAAAAAGATTAGGGAACACATGGATAAAATTCACAGAGAGGCATAAGTGTTTATGAAGGATTATATTAATAGACTTGCAAGAGGAAAATATGTATATCAAATGCCAGAATTAATCGCACGTGATGGAAATATTGACACGACAGTGGTAACAGGGGAAGTGTCTGAATATCAGTTTGTATTGTCTTCTGAGGATCGTATTCAGGATTTGCTTTTTTCGACGAATCCAAGAGTGAAACTGACGGAACACAGCTTTGCGGGAAAAGAACAGGTGATTTCATATCAGGTGGATGCACGGGAATTAGAACCTGGAAGTATTATTGAGGGACAGTTTCAGGTTGTTAGTAATGCAGGAGAGATGAGTGTTTTATATGCATTTCATGTGATAGAACAGTATTTTGAGACTTCGTTGGGGAAAGCCTTTAATTTATTTCATTTCACCAATCTGGTACATGTGGCGCCAGAAGAGGCAAAGAATATATTCTTATCTGATCGGTTTGTAACGGTGTTCATTAACGAGGATGAACATCTGAAGAATATTTATAGCTCGTTGAAGAATCAGCCCAATACGGAAGCTGCGATGGAAGAGTTTCTTCTGGTGCTTCGTAAGAAAACACAAGTGATGGTAGAAATATCAGACCAAAAGAAGGTATATGAGGATTTTCACAATAACCAGAAAGAATGCACCGTTATTCATAAGAGCACATGGGGATATTTGGAGCTAAATGTGTCGACAGATGCACCATTTATTGAGCTTTCTGTGGATAAGATTCATACAGACGAGTTTACAGGTGGAAAGTATGAGCTGTTTTATGTGCTGAATAAATCAAAGCTTCATGCTGGTAGAAATTTTGGTAAAATATTTATTTATAATTTCTATGAGAAATTTGAAATAGAAATAGAGGTTGACTACAGACAGGAACTTCAGGAACCAAGAGATATGCAATTGTTCCCTGAGAATGCACTGGAAATTAAGAAGGCAAAGCTGGGTCTAACCAAAGCATATTTAGATTATCGCATGAAGAAAAGTGATATTCGTTCATGGATTTCGAAGTCGAATCAGATATTGGACAGAATCAGAGGAATTGATGGAAATCTGGTGTTCTTTAATCTGGTACAGGCGCAGATGTATCTGCTGGAGAAAAGGGAAGAGGATGGAAAGTGGCTTTTAGAGCATGCGAAAGCGGCTGTGCTGTCGGATATAGATAGCCATGTGGAATTATATTGTTATTATCTTTATGTAAATTCTCTTTTGATGCATTCGGAGGAATATACCAGAGAGGCTGCAGAGATTGTCACAAAGTATTATGAGAATGGTTATGATTCATGGAGAATGCTGTGGCTTTTGTTTTACCTGAAAGGTG
>JAQUVV010000093.1 GCA_028693195.1 Lachnospira sp. | reverse complement strand
CCTGTTTTATAAATAGATAAATCTGTAACAAGTTAGTTGATATTTCGTATTGAAAATCAAGTCCCTTAATCAGAAGATCAATAACGCGACCACATTTGCGAAGCGCATCTATATAATCTATTACCGCTGAATCTTCTCCACGAATCTCATCATTCAATTCTAAAATCTGTTTTGCATCATCAAGATATCCACATGCCATATCATAGAGAATCACAACCAGCTCACTTCTTGATGCCTGGGATATCCGATATGAAAATGTCTGAATTGCTTCTTTCGTCATCGCTATTTCTATGTCCTTTCATAACTGTGCCTTACTTGAACAATTACATTCTTTCTATCCTAATTCGTCCCTTGATGCATCTCCATTTTCAGGATACCGCTGACATCTCAGGTATGCAATATAATCATTGTAAAATCTGAAGGACCTCCGCGGGTCTCTGATTTGCCTGTGAAAGAATCGATGTCGCTGCCTGTGTAAGCACTGTCTGTGATGTATATGTCGTCATCTCTTCTGCCATATCTGTATCTGTCATTGTTGATAATGCAGATGTCATATTCTCGCTAGAAGACTGAAGATTATTGATTGTATGCTCAAATCGATTTGAATATGCACCAATCTTAGAACGAACCTCATTTGCTTTATTAATTGCCGTATCCACTGTTGCAACAGCCTGCTGTGATGTATAACTAGTCATTACATTGATGTGCTCTGTTCCCAGCGTATATGTTGTTACTTCCGGAATGTCCAGCTTAATGACCTGGTTTTCATTGGCACCAATATGAATACTCATGGTTCCAACATCTGTGACTTCCTGTGTAATATTTGCAATATTATCCACACTATTTGATGCAGATACAACAGATTTTCCAAGCTGCTTAGAAGCAAAGCTGTCATCATATACTGTTCCCGCAATATTTCCTGGAACATCTGTAACGAATGTTTTATTATTCACATCATTGACTGTAATCTTAGTTCCTTTTGTTGACATAATCGCAGAGTCCTCAAATCCAACGCGCTTTCCGTCTACCGTTGTAAATTCTGCTTTCACATCGCTTCCATCTACAGTCCAGCCCTCTTCTGTTGCTGAAGCATCTATTCCTAACATTCCTGCTAATTCTGTGTTAGAGCAGCTTATTGTCAGCTTCTGATCACTTCCGAACTGATTTGTCATAAATACCAGATTATTGCCTGTATATGACGTCTGCGGCAGATATCCTGCACTTGCAGTTCCGTTATCAGCTGTATTACTCTCCGCCCCTGCAGTGATTGCAAATGCGCGGCCTCCAGTCATGTTCATTCCATCCACCAGCTTGGTCATTATCGTATTCAGATTATCCCCTTCTGTAATACTAACCTCATAGCCATTGAAAGAAATCGTTCCTTCCTGTTCCTTTGTAATTGTCTGAGTAGCCGTCATTGTAACTGTTCCTTGGCCGACTGCAACAGCCTGTCTTGCATCCTCTTTAACTGTGATTCCATAATCTCCTGCAACAAAACCGTCTGAAACCTCTACCTGCTTAACTCCAGGAAAATCCGAGTAAACTCTTCTTGATAGGTTTCCACTAATTAATGACTGTGTATTGAACTCTGTCTGATCTGATATTCGATCTATTTCTTTATTAATATTATTTAACTCGTCTTGAATCGCCTGACGTTCCTCATCTGAATTCACATCATTGGCTGCCTGTACCGTCAATTCTTTCATTCTGGAAAGCATAGACTGAATCTCTGCCAATGCACCTTCTGCTGTGTTCAAAACAGAAACTCCATCGGTTGCGTTATTTTCTGACTGATCAAGTCCTCTAATCTGAGATCTCATCTTTTCTGAAATCGCCATTCCGGCTGGATCATCCTTTGAACTGTTCAACTTATACCCGGAGGATAATCTCTCAATAGATGTTGATAATGCGGACTGTCCTTTCTGTAACGCATTGTTTGATATAATTGCTGATATATTCGTTCCTATTCTCATATCGTACTGCCTTTCTGAACTATGATTTTATATACATCCTTGTATTGCTGCATTATTATCTGGTGTTATAATCTGTAATTATAACTGTTCAGTACCTTCACAGTCACAAAGCTCCGCATGCACAGAAATTGCATTAAAATGCAATTTCGCGCTGGTAAACTCGGGTTTTATGCAGTAAAACTGCAAAAACACCTCGCGGAATGGTACCTTCTGAACAATTACCTGTAATTCATATATCGGCTGACTTTCTTAAAATCTTAAGAAAACCTGTAATGATTCCGTATCTGAATCAGTATGAAAACTTATGAATCCCGGCCAGCTAAGACCTTTACCATGACCTGTGCCATTCCATACAACTGTGTTGTCGCTGTTTTCTCTGCTGCATTTTCGTAATAGCGTACCGGCATCTTGTCAGTTTCTGACTGATATATATTGACTGCATCCATATCGTACATTTGCCCGATTACAACCTTCATTTGATCAAGACGATTCTGCAATTCCTCTGAATTCATGGCATCTGATGATTCGTGGTTCTTCATAACAAAGATATCTGTTCTCTTTCCCTGAACCTTTGCCTCCATTGATATCTTTCCAATATCTTTCTGCTCCATCTCGACAGAAATACGTCCCTGTTCTTCGGAATCCTGTATCAATGTCAGATGAATCATTCCAGTTTCCTGCTGTTCACCTGTTTCTTCGGTTCCATACTGAATCGGAATATAATAGTCGTGACGCACGGCAAGATTCTTGATATATCCAATTTCATGATTGGACATTCTTGCCTCTTCAATATTCTCATAGGTCTGATTGTCTGTTGAGGCAAGAACCTCCTTTAATGCGGAATCTGATTCCTCTGAAAGTTCTTCATACATTTCCGCCAGCTCTTCTGGATGTCCGATTTTTTCAATAGCATCCGATATATTTTTTCCACGAATCTTTGGATACGTCCCTGTTGCCAACAGTTGCTCTGCCACCTGCAGATTATTAATACTAACTGTTTCTCCTGCATGTTCAATCTGTCTGATTGCTTCCGTATTCAGTTCTACTGATTTCTGCAAATCTTCAATATAGCCCTTTAATGACTCTGCTTCAATATCTGCATCATAATTTTCATCCAATACTTCACAGAATTCATCTACCGTATACTGTGGTATATCTCTCTGTTCCTGTGCTGACTTCAATGTGTGTGGTGTAACATGATTTCCTGTATTGACAAACAGTGACTCATAGTACTGAACGGTGCCCGTACCCTCTGCCATTCCTGTTTCCTCATCTAATGTAACATCCATGCCATAGGATTTTCTGCTCTCATACGCAGTCATCAGATTTTCCATCGTAATATCAGCACCCTGCTTCACAAGTGCTCCAATGGAGTTTCCGGCATCCTTTGTAAATATATTCATCATCTTGTAAATTCCAATGAACTGCTTTCTTTCTTCCTGTGTAATCCCCTCTGTATGGTCTAGTTTATACAAAAATCTGCTATACTTCTCGCTATTGTCCTCTGTTGCTTGTGCGTTCATCTGCATCAAATATTCATTTACATCAGAAATATCATCCGTCATTGGATTCACGTGATCTCGAATCATCTGAAGCACTGTCTCCGGCTTCATATTATCTACCAGATGATTCAATGTTTCATGAAGCTGTTTTACCTGATTGATACTATCCTCTGTAATTTCCATAGAATTTGCAGCCAGGATTCTTACCGCAGAACGATTTTTCTCAGTGTTCTCCAGCTTTAATTCATCAAGAATTGTATCCGTACTGTTCTTTACCGCCTTTGTGATAGAATCTCCCAAGTCTCCTCTCACCTGCGTCCCTACAGCTTCATAAGTCTGCTCCGCCCGGTCATACTGCTGTCTTAAACTGCTTCCACTCTGTGCAAATGCACCGATGGTAACACGAGCATTATGGTCATTACCAGCAAGTGTCTCTGCAAGAACCTTTCCAATCACGTCCTCTGGAGCCTGGGTAATTTCATATACTGCCTGACGGACTGCAAAGACCTGTGCATAAACGGACTGCCTATGGTCTGCAGTATTATCTTGCTCTGGAATCATGGACTCTGCTATATTCATATCTATCATATCTTCATCATATAAATCATCTGACAGCTCGTAGTCCCTCAGCTGTTGTGCCAAATCATATATTGACGTTGTAAACAGATTCGTCCCCTGCTTTGCAAGAAATACACCTGCCTCTGCTGTCATTAAGATACGCACTTCCTGAAGAACAGCATAATTGGATGTCACTTGAATCTGTGTTGCCTGTTTCTGGTTTGTCAGACTTTGATCTGATTCACTAAGCTCCAATGGATTTTGTGCTGGTGTTATATGTTCCGTTTCGTTTTGGTGAATTGCATCCTTTAATGCCTGAATGGTAAATGTATCCTGTGTATAAGATTCTACATTTGTCGCTGCCTGGGCCGTCGCCCGCTCTACTGTATTAATGTCCGATTTATTCAATATATCAATTGCATCAGCGACCTGTGAAAGGACAGATGGTTCATCTGTTAACGGAGTACTTCCTGCACTTTCTCCAATTGCAATATTAGAAAGGATTTGATCTAATACCTGACTCTGCTTTGCCTCAGAGTCCATGTTACTAAGATCTAACTGGTCTAACTGTGCCTTATATTGAAGATTTTCCTTTGTCACTGGAATATCGTTTTGTAAAAATGCTTTGGCATTATTCATATTCTGCTCATCTACGGACAGGCCTGCCTGTTGAATAATTGTAGAAATCTGATCTTTCAGACTTTCAAAGGTCTGATCTGAGGAATCATCATATTGCTTTGATGTATTGGATGTATCCCTATTGGATGACATTCCGCTACTCTGTGCATTTACCGCATGTTCTGCCTGATAGATTCCTTCAATGGTCGGCGCTGTATGGTTTGCCACCATATAATTCTTCACATCTTCCGACATTGGTGTAACTTTCGATGCCATGTCCATTGCTTCATCAATCTGAGTCTTATGATCCTCTGTTACAGCAATTCCCTGCATCTTACTGGCAACTATATTCGCCGCGCCGGCACTGCCTGTGACCTGCTGAATCTTATCTTGATCCACTGCAGTTCCTGCTGGAACATAATCATCACAGTGCATCGCAAGCTCAATCTGAATCTTCTCCACAATATTCACGCAGTCCTCTGCACTTGCACTTGTCAGATTAAATCCATCTTCATCAATCCTTACTACCTCTGCACCTGACAGCTTCTGAAACAGTGCTTTCAGACTTGTTTTTGCTTCTGCCGCACTTGACATGATCTGTTCCTTCACATTGTCTGCTTCCTGAAGCAATGACTTGTAAGTTGCATCCTGTGTCTTACCCTGTCCTGTGGACACAACTGCACTTGCAAATGTCTTTACTGTTCCAGTCTTATCCGCATTTCCTGCTGCATTGGTATTATTCTTATAATTAATAGACGCCGCCTGCGCCTTCTCTTCCTGATTAAAATTTGCTCCCGAAATCACAACTGCCATATTCTAACTCCATTCTAATCCCCCCAAAAGCCCTCTCACTCATTCATATTTTGAGACAATTTTACACTTCAGTGCACTAGTCTTATCCTATGAACTCATGAATTTTCAGGTAAACTTTCTGCTCTGTGTATTATTTCGGACGAAACGCGCAAAAAAACAACCCCGTCAAACTGACGAGGTTGTTTTCCTATCTGCTAAATCTCTCCATTAAATTCATATACGCTAACACCAAATGGTAATAAATCAATCAATACAGAATTCTCATATCCATCACAATCCCCAACAACAGTGGAAAGTGTTTTCTTCTGATTCTTCTCATCATTGCCAAGAACCAGCTTTAACTTTCCTTTAATCGGTACCCCGACACGGAACTGATCTCTTTCTACTGGTGTAAAGTTCAGTACAAACAACAGATGTTTCTTTCCTGTTGGACTAACTCTAACAAATGAAAACACACTATTTTCTTTATCACTGGCATTAATCCACCGAAATCCATCCCGATTATAATCTGTCTCGTAAAGGCATGGATAATCCTTATACAGATTCATACATTTCTTTGTAAACTCCTGCATTTCCTTATGAGTTTCATCCTCTAATAAGTACCAGTCCAGTGCACGCTTCTCGCTCCATTCATTCCACTGTGCAAATTCCTGTCCCATGAATAACAGCTTCTTTCCAGGATGTCCACACATATATGCATATGCCAGCTTCAGATTTGCAAACTTCTCATCTTTATCCCCTGGCATCTTTCCAAGCATAGAGCACTTCAAATGTACCACCTCATCATGAGAAAGAACTAGCACAAAATTCTCACTATATGCATACATCAAACTGAAGGTCATCTTTCCGTGATTAAACTTTCTAAAATATGGATCAAGCTTCATATATTCCAGGAAATCGTGCATCCATCCCATGTTCCACTTAAATGTAAATCCAAGACACTCTCCATTATCTGGGTCTCCTGTTACAAGTGGCCATGCTGTTGATTCCTCTGCAATGGTTACTGCCTGTGGGAATCTCTTATGTGCAACCGAGTTAAAATGCTTCAAAAAGCTGATTGCTTCCAAATTCCCATTGCCACCATATTTATTCGGAACCCAATTGCCTTCTGTACGACCATAATCCAGATAAAGCATGGAAGCTACTGCATCCACTCTCAATCCATCTACATGATACTTGTCCATCCAGAACAAACCATTGGCAATGAGGAAATTCGATACTTCATTCTTTCCATAATCAAAAACCTTCGTTCCCCAGTCGGGATGCTCGCCCTTTCTTGGATCTGCATATTCATATGCACAGCTTCCATCAAAGTTGGCAAGTCCATGGGCATCCTTTGGAAAATGTGCTGGCACCCAGTCTAAGATAACACCAATTTCCTTGCTATGAAGATGGTCAACAAAGTACATAAAGTCTTCCGGCTCTCCGTATCTTGCAGTCGGTGCATAATATCCTGTCACCTGATATCCCCATGACCCGTCAAATGGGTACTCTGCAATCCCCATCAATTCTACGTGGGTATATCCCATCTCTGTGACATAATCTGCTAAATCCTCTGCAATATCCCGATAATTCATATAACCATCTTCTGTACCATCTTCCTGCTTCTTCCATGAACCAATATGACATTCATAAATAGAAAATGGTGCTTTTTCATGAACTTCTGATTTCTTCTCCTTAATCCATGCCGCATCTGACCACTGAAATCCTTCAAGGTCCACAATCTTCGATGCTGTCTCAGGTCTCATCTGTGCTGCATTGGCATATGGATCAGCCTTATAAATTGCCTCTCCTGACTGTGTAACAATCAGATACTTGTATAACTGCCCAGGCTGTGCTCCCGGAACGAACAAATCATAAAGTCCTCCATCAGAGACAGGTTTCATGTCATATCCATAAGCCTTCCATTCATTAAAGTCTCCAACAACATATATTTCTTTGGCTGCCGGTGCCCACACTGCAAAATATACACCCTTTTCCCCATCTTTTTCCGCTACATGCGCACCCATCTTGTTATATATTTCATAGTGTGTCCCCTGCCCCAAAAGATAAGCATCTACATCTGTCATAAAGATTTCATTCTCTGCCTTTTTTCCTGCCATAAACTATCCGCCTTCCGTTCTTAAATGTATCTATTCCGAAACCACTAACCGCAATATAACATGAAAAGCTTCCCAATTATCCCTTACTTTTTCATGTTATAATATAACGATTATTTTGTAGATATTATAACATATTTCCACATGAAATGCGACTGAATCTTATACATATTTCAGTATTATTCTGACTATTCGATCTATTTCGTAACTATTTACAGAACTTAGAAAATATCGTAAATGTTCAGTACGTTCACAGGCACAAAATATCTATTATTTATGATACTTTTTCTCATTGGTTTGTGATATACTTTCTTAGAGTTCTATCTCATCAGAATTCTGATATATAATATATTCAAAGGAGTTAAATCATTATGATATTTTACCTCATCAGTCAGGACTTTATGAAAGAGATTACCTTCTTCAGTGTTCTCTTTGCATTTATTGTTACCTGCGCCGCAATTGCTTTAGGAAAGAATACACTTCCTCGGGATGCAGGCCGTGCATATGCTATTAACGGTTCTAAATCCGTAGGAAAACCAAGAGGCGCTGGTATTATATTTATTCTTACATTTATATTATCATGCGTACTTTTCATTCCCATGACCCCGGAAATCGTTATCTATCTCATTCTGGTTCTTGCAGCTATGCTTTCCGGTTATTTAGATGACAGTTCTTCTTCACCATGGGGTGAACTTAAAAAAGGTATTATTGATTTTGTTATTGCAGTCATGGCTGCTGTCACATATCTTCATTATAATCCGAATACATTTGACCTAGCATTTTTCAATATAACAGTTACATTAAATCCAATCATCTATGGAATCTTAATCGTAGTTTTAATCTGGGCAAGCATTAACGTCACAAACTGCTCAGATGGTGTGGATGGTTTATGTGGAACTCTTTCTGCAATTACACTTTCAACTGCATATTTATTATTCCGTCTCTTTGATACAGAACCATATTTCCGTCATGTAATTCTAATTATGGTGGTATGTATCTTAGGTTATCTCTGGTTCAATGCATCTCCAAGCAAACTGCTCATGGGCGATGCTGGTTCTAGAGCGATTGGAATCTTCATTGCATTTGTATTCTTAAAACTACATGCGCCACTGCTCTATATCCCAGTGGCAATTATGCTGATTGTTGACGGAGGTCTTGGACTTATTAAAGTATCTTTTATGCGCTTCCTTCACATTAACTTGATGAAGAACCTTCGTACCCCAATTCACGATCACCTGCGCAAGAACAAAGACTGGTCAGATGCCCAGGTCGTATTTCGTTTCGCAATCATTCAGATTGTCATCGGACTTGCCGTAGTATATGCACTGATGTAGTAAATTCTAATCTAACGCGTTAGCAATGAGCCATACAAGAAAAGACTAAGTAACATATCGTGAGAGCTTGCTCTCTAAGATGTGTTGCTTAGTCTTTTCTTATACGGTGAACGCCGTGACCCCGATAGAACGTAGTTCTATCGAAAGCGCTCATTGCAGTGTATGTAGAATTGTATTTTCATGCTCCTAATATAAGTGGGAAAAGTACAAAATATATTGAAAATGTATGATATGTACTTAATATTGCATTAATTAAGGGTCAATCATTTTTCTCGTGGGATTGCCACCACATAGTGTATTGGTTAGTTACGCCACCCTTGACAGGATGGAAAAGCAATGCTGTTCGTTTATTACCGACGGCGAAGAACTCAAGAACAATCT
>JAQUVV010000092.1 GCA_028693195.1 Lachnospira sp. | reverse complement strand
CATATAACTCCTGACGATAGCCATCCGCATTTTCTTCCTCTGAGAAATTAATATCATATAAAACTGCCTGAATGTAAAATCCAGTTCCGCCTACAATGATTGGGATTTTCCCTTTTGCATAAATCTCCTCTATTGCTTCTTTGGCGCGTTTTTGAAATATTGTCACATTAAACTCTTCATCAGGTTCATATTCATCAACAAGATAATGCTTGATTCCTTCCATCTCAGCCTGGCTGATTTTTGCTGTTCCAATATCCATATAACGATAGACCTGCATAGAGTCCGCACTGATAATTTCCCCATGAATAGATTTTGCCAATCCAATGGATAGTGCGGTCTTTCCCACTGCCGTTGGTCCTGTCAGAATCACTATAGGTCTTTTGTTTTTATCCATACTTCACCTCGTGCTTTTCTCAAATTCTTCTAAAATCACTGCATCTTATGGATGATTCTTTTTCCAAGAGATGCCTATACTATTCGATGGAACTTCTTCTCAATCTCATACTTACTCATCATAATCAAAGTCGGTCTTCCATGTGGACAATTGTAAGGATTCTCTGCTTCCATCAATTGAGCCATTAATTCTTCCGCTTCCTGGAAGGATATTTTATTATTCCCTTTGATTGCCGCTTTACAAGACATGGAGGCAATCTTGTCTGTAATAATTTCCAAGTTTCCACTGATGCCATCCGTGGTCAATCCATCCAGTAGGTCAATAAAGAGCTGCTTACAGTTCAATGTTGGAAAGCCAGCTGGAATACCTGTAATTTTAATTGCATTTCCACCAAAATCCTCAATTTCATATCCCAGATTTAAAAATGCATCCATATGTTCTTTCATAATCTGTTCTTCGCGCATATTCAGATTCAGTACAACCGCAGGCATAATCATCTGGGTATCCATTGTCTTTTCCCTCATATGCTTCATGGTCTTTTCATAAAGCACCTTTTCATGTGCAGCGTGCTGATCCATCATATAGAACTTATCATCGAATTCAATCAGCCAATAGGTATCAAACAACTGCCCAATAATTCGATAATGCTTCTTTTCCTTTTGATCTACCACACCACTTTCAAAAAGCTGTAACTGTTCTGCCTTATGAGGTGTCTCTACTGCCTTTCTGGCATATTCGATTGCTTTATCATCCTCGGCCACCATCTGTGCAGAACGCTTCACTTCAAACGGTTCCGGCAGACGTTCTTTATAGGAATTAGAAGCATACTTGGGAGCTATATGTGCTGTATCTCTTTGTTCTGTTTGATTACGCTCTTCCTTTGCTATACTTTCTTTCGATAAATTCCAATTACCCGAAAAGCCTGTCTCTGTCACTGGTTTTAATTCTGGTGCACGATACGGCTCAGCTTTCAATGACTCTTTCTTTACTTGTTCTACATCTGTAAGTTTTGTATTTTCCTCAACTCTAGGATTCAAAGCAGATTTACTAGAAGCTCCACTCACTTGTACCTCAGGAATTAAGTCTCTTCTGCTTAACGCATCTCGAACGGACTTTAGTACAAACTGATAAACAAACTCATTCTTAGAAAACCGCAGTTCCATCTTAGTCGGATGTACATTAACATCAAGAATTGCTGGATTGATTTTGAAATGAATGGCAGTAAACGGATAATTGTGCAGCATGATGAATCCTTTATATGCTTCTTCAATGGCCTTGGTGATTATTCCACTCTTGATATATCGTCCGTTAATATAATAATTCTCATATGTTCGATTTCCACGACATATTGCAGGTTTTCCAATAAAGCCAACCATTTCTACATCCTGGGTCGTTGCATTCAGTTCAATCAAATTCTTGGTAATATCTCGTCCATAGACATGATAGATAATATCCTTTAACTGCATATTTCCAGATGTATGAAGCTTATTTTGATTATTACTGATAAATCGAAATGAAATATCTGGATGAGAAAGTGACAGATGTTCAATCAAAGCATTCACATAACCAGCTTCTGTGGCAGCAGTCTTTAAGAATTTTCTACGTACCGGTGTATTAAAGAACAGGTTTCGTACAATAAATGTGGTTCCTTCCGGAGCTCCTACCTCTTCGTTAGAAATCTCCTCTCCACCTTCAATCACATATCTGCTTCCAGTCAAAGAGTCTGCCGTTTTCGTAATTAATTCCACCTGTGCAACAGCAGCAATACTAGAAAGTGCTTCTCCTCTAAATCCAAGAGAAGAAACACTCATCAAATCCTCAACCGACTTAATCTTACTGGTAGAATGTCTAAGGAACGCCAGTGGCAGCTCGTCTTTCGGGATTCCACAACCATTATCCGTAATTCGTACAAATGAAATCCCGCCTTCCTTGATTTCAATTGTAATCGCTGTTGCGCCTGCATCAATTGCATTCTCCACCAGCTCCTTCACAACAGAAGATGGACGTTCAATCACCTCTCCTGCCGCAATCTTATTAATTGTATTCTGATCCAAGACCTGAATTGCCACTATCTCGCCTCCTTTTATTTACCACCGATTCTTCACTTTGCCCTGCAGCTTATATAACATATTCAGCGCATCAATCGGTGTCATATTGCTGATATCCAGATTCTGAATATCTGTAATAATATCATCATCTTTTACTGTATCAAACAGACTCATCTGCTTTACTTCCAGATCATCTACTTTCTTATATTCCTGATTGATTTTCTCTAATTTCTTAGAATATTGAGCAATATCCTTGGCTTTCTGTGAAATATCCGCATCACTCAACTCAACTACCAATTCTTTTGCTCGTTCAATCACATTATCTGGTACCCCTGCAAGCTTTGCCACCTGAATACCATAACTCTTATCTGCACCGCCCTTCACAATCTTTCTAAGGAATACAATATCATCTCCACGTTCCTTAACTGCGATACAGTAATTATTGACGCCATCCATGGTTCCTTCCAGCTCTGTCAACTCATGATAATGAGTTGCAAATAATGTCTTAGCACCGAGCAGCTTTGTATTGGCAATATGCTCAACAACAGCCCATGCAATACTTAATCCATCAAATGTACTGGTTCCACGTCCAATTTCATCTAAAATCAACAAGCTCTTCTGTGTTGCATTTCTTAAGATATTAGCGACCTCTGTCATCTCCACCATAAATGTAGACTGTCCAGATGCCAAATCATCAGATGCCCCAACTCGAGTAAATATACGGTCAACAATTCCAATATTAGCCGAATCAGCCGGAACAAAAGACCCCACCTGCGCCATTAACACAATCAATGCAGTCTGTCTCATATATGTAGACTTACCTGCCATATTCGGCCCAGTAATAATTGAAATCCGATTTGCACCATTATCCAGATATGTATCATTGGCAATAAACATATCATTGGAAATCATTTTCTCAACCACTGGATGTCGTCCATTCTTAATATCAATCATCCCACGCTCATTGAGCTTTGGACGTACAAAATTACTCTGCGATGCGACCAAAGAAAGAGAACAGAATACATCAATCATAGCAATTGCCTTGGCGGTACTCTGAATTCGAACTACTTCTGAAGCAATCTTCTCTCGTACTCCTGCATAAAGATCATATTCCAATCCGCACAGCTTGTCCTCTGCTCCAAGAATCACATCCTCTAAATGCTTTAATTCATCCGTTGTATATCGTTCTGCGTTAGTCAATGTCTGTTTTCTAACCCAGTTATCAGGGACAAGATTTTTAAATGAGTTAGTGACCTCCAGATAATATCCAAAAACCTTATTATACTTAATTTTCAGATTCTTGATTCCTGTACTTTCCTTCTCACGCTGTTCTAGCTGTGCAAGCCACTCTTTTCCTTCTGTCTTGGCTCTACGAAGTTCATCTGCTTCTGCATCAAATCCTTCCTTGATAATTCCACCCTCACGCATGGCAATTGGTGGTTCATCGATAATTGCAGTATCAATCAAATCATAAAGGTCTCTTAAATCATCCATTTTCTCACTACATTTGCAGAAAAGATTCGATTTCATTCGTCCTATGATTTCCTTGATATATGGAAGCATTTCCAAAGAATTTTTAAATGCAATTAAATCTCTAGGATTTGCTGATTTGCAACTAATTTTCGTCATAATACGTTCCAAGTCATAAACTGGATTCAGGTATTCCCTGATTTCCTCTCTGTCAATGGCATTGCGATTCAGTTCATCAATAACATCCTGACGATCTGTAATCTCCTCCTTATTGATTAAAGGCTGTTCCAGCATGGATCTCAGCATTCTGGCGCCCATGGCAGTCTTGGTCTTATCTAACACCCACAGAAGAGAACCTCTCTTCTGCTTTTCACGCATGGTTTCCACCAGTTCCAGATTTCTTCTTGACGAGCTGTCAATCAGCATGTACTTTCCAGTTGTATATGGAAGCAGCGATGTAATATGTGGCATATTGCTCTTCTGGGTCTCATATAGATAAGATAAAAGTGAGCCTGCTGCAATAATTCCTACCGAATAATCCTTAAGTCCAAGCCCTTCTAAACTGGATATATGAAAATGCTCCAGAATTCTCTGATTACAGGTACCTTCGTCAAAATACCAGTTATCCAATGTGGACTGCGAAATAGCAAGCTTTGCATTCAATTCCGTCAAATCAATTCCACTCATATCAAAGTATTCATTCACAATAATTTCAGAAGGCGCAAACTTATTGATTTCATCCACCAGTTCGCCACCGCTATTTAGCTCTGTGACAAAATAATCACCTGTAGAATAATCCGCAATAGAAACCCCCAGTTTATCACCAAGATAGACGATACTCATCATGTAATTATTCTTTGATTCGTCCAACGCCTGGGTATTAAGATTTGTTCCCGGTGTAACAACCCTGATAACCTCTCTCTTTACAATACCCTTTGCCGTCTTTGGATCTTCCACCTGTTCACAGATTGCCACTTTGTGGCCTCCTGAAACCAATCGATTAATATATGTCTCTGCTGCATGAAAAGGAATTCCACACATTGGTGCCCGTTCTTCCTGTCCACAGTCCTTTCCTGTCAGCGTCAACTCTAGTTCTCTGGAAACCGTCACAGCATCATCAAAGAACATTTCATAAAAATCACCTAATCTGTAAAACAATATGCAGTCCTTGTACTCTTCCTTCGTCTTTAAATAATGCTGCATCATTGGTGAAAACTCAGCCATGTAATCCTCCATCCCCCTTGTTATGCTCTATGTCCCATATAATAAAACCCTTTGCACTCATCCATATAAACATCTACAACAGTTCCAATCAATTCTTTTCCACCTGGGAAGTGTACTAGAATATTGTTCGTCATTCTTGCAGTCACCATAGAAGAATCATGATCATCAATATCTTCCACAAGAACTGGAAGTATCTTTCCTTCATATCGATTACTGATAGCATGTGCTGTTTCATGAACTGTTTCTAATAATCTGTCAAAACGATTCTTTACCACATCCTCAGGAACCTGATCATCCATGGATGCTGCTGGTGTTCCTGTTCTCTTGGAGTAGATAAATGTATAGGCACTGTCGAACTTTGCCTTCCGTACCACATCTAAGGTATCTTCAAAATCTTCTTCTGTCTCTCCTGGGAATCCAACAATAATATCTGTTGTCAAAGAAACATCTGGAATTTCATGTCTGATTTTTTCAACTAATTCTAAGTAATGCTCCTTTGTATAGCGGCGGTTCATCAGCTTTAACAGACGGCTGCTGCCTGACTGTACGGGCAAATGCATATGATTACATATCTTCTTGGAATCCCGCATCACGGCAATCAAATCATCTGATAAATCCTTTGGATGTGGTGTCATAAAACGAATGCGCTCCAGACCTTCGATCTGTTCCACTTCCTTTAAGAGCTCAGCAAAAGAGACTGGTGACTCCAGGTTCTTGCCGTAAGAATTTACATTCTGCCCCAACAACATCACTTCCTTGACTCCATCAGCCACCAGTCGTTCAATTTCTCTGATAATATACTTTGGCTCTCTGCTCTTTTCTCGTCCACGCACATAAGGAACGATACAATAGCTACAGAAGTTGTTACAGCCAAACATAATGTTCACACCTGATTTGAATGGATACTTTCTCTGCGTTGGAAGATCCTCCACAATTTCCTTCGTTTCTTCCCAAATATCAATTACCTGTCCATTACTATTCCATCGACTGTATAACAATTCTGCCAACTTAAAGATATTAAATGTTCCGAATACAATATCAACGAATTTATAAGAGGTTCTGATTTTCTCCACCACATCCGGTTCCTGCATCATACAACCACACAAGGCAATGATCATGTGCGGATTCTTTTTCTTCATGGTATTCAGATGTCCTAATCTTCCGTAAACTCTTAGATTTGCATTCTCACGCACGGTACAGGTATTATAAAGAACAATATCTGCCTCTTTTTCATCCTCTGTTGGCAGGTAACCTATCTGTTCTAAGATTCCAAGAAGCTTTTCTGAATCTCTGGCGTTCATCTGACACCCGAAGGTCTGCGTACAACACTTCAACGGTCTTCCCAGTTCTTCAGAAATTTCTCTGACCTTTTCTTTACATTTTTCAATATAAACAATCTGTCTTTCTAATGCTTCTTCAGATAATTTTCTTTCATTAATGCTTGTTTCGTACATGATAACAATTTCCTTTTCTTTCTTTATTCTTCCGAATATTTCTTACATTTTAATAAATGTTGTGAATAGAATTCACTTTTCGGTACTGGTCTTCCAAAATAAAACCCCTGAATAGCATCAGGATGCAGCCTCATAATCGTGTCAAACTCTTCCTGTGTCTCCACACCTTCCACACAAACTTTTAAATTCAATCCATGAAACATCTCAATGACTGATTTCACTAATGTATAATTATTTTTCTTGTGTTGAATATCCGTAATAAAAGCTCGGTCAATCTTGATAATTCCAAACATCAAATCCTTAATATATCGAAGATTCGAATATCCTGTTCCAAAATCATCTATTGCCAAGCCAAAGGATTCATCATGGATTTCCTTTAATACGCTGTGCACCGCATTCGAGCTCTCAATCTCGCCACTCTCTGTCACTTCAAAAACAAAATGTCGATGATCCAGCTTACAGTTTCTGATTCCTCCAAGTATGTCCTTTAGCACATTACTTTTAATCACCTGAACAAAAGATAGATTAATATGCATCACAAAATCAGGAATAATCTGACAGAACCGTTCGCACTGCTCTGCTGCCTCCTCAATAATCCATCTTCCCAACGGAATAATCAAAGCACTCTCTTCCAACTGTGGTATGAAATCAGCTGGTGACATAAATCCATATTTTTTACTGTTCCACCGAATCAAAGCCTCTGCACCAAGCACTCCTGTTCCATTGGTCCGATAAATTGGTTGATAATATAATTCAAATCCATCAAATCCGTTATCAATACTAATTCTTAGATTCTCCTGTATATCCAGCCTGCGAACATGCTGTTCATATTCCTGTTGATTGAACATGACAAACTTATTCTTACCACCCATTTTTGCACAATGAAGTGCGAATCTGAGATTCTTGGTCGTTTCCTTATATCTGTGTTGCTTTGTATCAAAGCAAACTCCACCTGCAGATATAGTAAAAAATAATTCATATCCATGTTCTTCAATAAAGCGATCCACTTCCTGACGAATCTTTTTATATAAATCTTTCATCAGAGTCTCTGCATCCTTCTGTTCTCCAGGAATTACAACTGCGAATTCGTCTCCTCTCATACGATAAACCATCTTCGAATTGCCAACACAAGCCAGAATAATATGTGCAACTCCCTCCAGCACATTGTTTCCTATATCTGGTCCATGCTTTTCATTGATTCCTCTGAAATTATCAATTCCAATTAACATCATACAGCCAACATCACCTTTTTCGTGATGTTCCATCTGATATTCAGATTCCATTACATTTTCGCAGTAAAGCCCTGTAATATTGTCATAACGACTATGCTTGCCAATCTCAGTCACTGTACCAACCATATAATAGCCATACTCTCCCGTCACAGCTTCACCCCTGCAGCTGATCCATACGTAACGTCCTGATCTGGTCTTCCAGCGATATTCCAATGCATGTTTATTCTTTTTCTTATCTATAATTTCATTCAAATCATCCACAACCATACGATAATCATCTGGATGGATAACTTCTTTCAAATGCTCTGCCGCGTCATCAAAATCATATTCGCTAAGTTGAAAATATCCTGATGCACGAGCACTAATCATATAGTGGTCATGATCTAAATCATAGATAAATATATAATCGTCTGTTGTTCTTTCAAAAACGCCCTTGATTCCCTGAAGATCCTCATACCTGAATCTACTCTTTTCCATATACATCCTTCTCCTTGTTGTATATCCTCAATACAGACCTGGTAGACACGTTACCTTCGAACCTGGCCACTCCCATAAATAATATATTTACTTGTAGTCAATGCCTTCACCCCCATCGGTCCTCTTGCATGAATCTTCTGTGTGCTAATTCCTATTTCTGCGCCAAATCCAAATTCAAATCCATCTGTAAATCTGGTGGATGCATTGACATATACAGCCGCCGCATCAATTTCATTCAGGAATTTCTGAGCATGAGCGTAATCCTTTGTAATAATAGCCTCAGAATGTCCTGTATTATATGTATTGATATGTGCAATTGCCTCATCAATAGAAGAAACCGTTTTTACTGAAATAATATAATCCAGATATTCTGTTCCCCAGTCTTCCTCCGTTGCAGCGATCACTCTTCCATCGGCCTTCCTTGCTGTTTCGTCCCCCCGAACTTCAACATCTTTTTCTTTTAACCGATCAACGATCTTCGGAATTGCCTGATTCACAATACTCTTATGAATCACCAGTGATTCACAAGCATTACATACGCCAATTCTCTGCGTCTTAGCATTATAGATAATATCAGCAGCCATATCAATGTCTGCATATTCATCTACATAAATGTGGCAATTTCCCGTACCTGTCTCAATGACTGGAACTGTACTATTCTGGACAACATTCTGTATCAATCCAGCGCCACCCCTTGGAATAATAACATCAACATACTGATTCAACTTCATCAATTCCGTCACATGCGCGCGATCTGTATCTGTCACCAGCTGAATTGCATCCTCTGTCACCTGTAATTTCACAAGACAATCTGTAATCACCTTCGCAATGGCGATATTGGATTGTATAGAATCACTTCCGCCTCTTAATATGACTGCATTCCCTGACTTAAATGTCAATCCAAATGCATCAACCGTCACATTGGGACGAGATTCATAAATAATTGCAACAATACCTAACGGAACGCGCTTTTCTCCAATCATCAGTCTATTTGGTCTCGTCT
>JAQUVV010000091.1 GCA_028693195.1 Lachnospira sp. | reverse complement strand
AAACAGCAATCAATACAGCAATTGCAGATAATCAATTCCTCTTCCTCTGATGTGATTCCATAATGATACAATGTATGTATACAGCCCTTATCCTCACATTCTTCTATGAGACGCACGGCCTCTTCATAAGTAATTTGTCTGGACACCCCCGTTTCAATGAGCTGTCTGCTGAGTCTGCCGACAACCAGGCATGCTTCCATCGGCATATCATAATCACAATCTCCGCCATTCAACTGCTTCTTTAATCGGCAGAAACAGTTCATAACTGACAAGTTTCCCGGTGCTTTATGTTTTTCCAACAGCGGCATGATTTCTCCTGAGGTATAGACTGTCTGTTCCGCATCAATTTTCTGTCCTACGTTCAGAATCCTTTTTTGTTGTCCAGCTTTATTTTCTCCTTCTCTTTTCCGTCCTCTGGAAACTACGCTGGACATACGACCTTCTTGTGTTGCCATATTCTTGGTATTCACATGATTCATATATGCTCTTACTGGAGCAATATTTAACTTGATCAACAGCTCTTCGAACTCTGCAAACTTCTGAATCAACGCCTTGGAGGTCTCATTTACCGGTGCTGAAGAGAAGATTTCAATCCAGCCTGGAAAAATCGGTGTCAATTCAAACTGTCCTTCCCCTCTTCTCTGCCAGATTGCCCCTTTTCGTTTCAATTCTTCGAACATTTTCTGGAATCTATCTTCAATTTCTAAACCATCCTTTTTTGTTGTTTCACCTGTCACCTTCCCTGCTGTATCTTTCTTCTGCCTTTCCTGAAAATATGGAATCCATAATCTGCGGAGTGCTTCTTCATCACAGGATTGATTTTCGATGAGAAGTAAGCAGTCTACCTCTTCCTCTGAAAAAACAATTTCAAAGCATTCTAATATACATTTGACCAAAGGAATGCCGAACTTCGAATTCCCATTCATCATCTTTCCTAATCTAGTTGCTTTATCTTTATACTGTTTGGTCATTCCTGATAAATCTCCCTTTCTTATTATGTAAAAACCTCTGTAGCACATATTATGCCACAGAGGTTCTGTTCATTTCAATTATGTATTACTAACAAATCTCAATCTTATTACTAGAATGTAAACTTCTCTGTATCTGCTACATTATTGACCTCTTCATTCAGAGATTCGAATACTTCTCTGGTATTGATAAGCATACCATTCTGTTCCTCAATTGCATTGTTTAATTCAGCCATCGTCTTAACGCTTAAGTTCGAATTGCCAATCAAATCTTCTACAATGCGAATAATTTCTTCTGCAGAATTCTTTGACTGTTCTGATAAGGTTTGCTGATGCATTGGTTGCATTGGTCTGATCATATACGGTCTCAACAGATGCCTTTGTCTTCTCAGAAATCTCTGTCAACTGATCCAATGTCTGATGAACAGACTTATTATAATCCTTCATTGTTTCGGAGCTACGATCCAGAAGGTCAACGCCCTCTGAAATATTATCAATAGAATTTCCTATATTGACAACACCTTCATTGGCTTCCTGTGTCTCCATTGCCTGTGAGGTGGCACCTTTCGCGATCTCATTCGATGCTGCTTCCATATTATTGATATTCTCATCAATTGCCTTGAAAGAATCAACATACTTCTCAGAGAAATTCTGAAGCTGTTCACTGGTATGTACGATATTTCCAATAACATCTGTCAGCGAAACAACAACCTGCTTCGTCGCTGCTGCCATTGCTCCGATCTCATCAGTTCTTGCAAGAACCTTCTCATCATCTTCATACTTTAATTCGCCATTAGAAACCTTCATCATCTCAACATGAGTCTTCTTCAACGCATTACTCATTCTTGTTCCCACATAAAGTCCCATAACCACACAGAATACCAGTGCACCAACACCGAATATCACCATAACGATCATTGCACTGTTGATTGTAGCCTGAATATCTGTTCTTGGCTTTCCTACAAACAACATACCAATTGGCTCTTTGCTTCCAACCTGAAGAATTGGAATATAATAACCTGCATAATGTACACCGTTCAGAACATCATCCTTTACATAATAATCCTGACCCTGCTTCACAACTTTGTCTACAATATCTTCTGGTGCATCTGTCTTTAATCTCTTTCCATCCGCATCCTTGAATGTTGTCGATACTCTTTTGCCTTCATAGAATACCGCTACTTCCAAATCCGTCTCATCCTTTAGCTTATCAATGACAGTCGTATTATTAGAGATAGTGGTCATACCCTTCTTAAAAATCTCATGTTCATACACATATTTCTGATCATTCAAAGCATCATATCTAGCAAGCGTTGTCTTTGCATATGTATACAGTTCATGTTTTGCACCGTCCTGTCCCATCTTATTAACAAAAATCAACGATATCACTGTCAACAGAACAGAAGTGAACAATACTGGCAATACTACCATCATTATTATTCTTCTCTGAAACGATAACCCTTTTTTCCATATAAATTGTTGCCTCCTAATATATAATCCTTTACGTAAACAGTAACTTTCTGAGTATATCATCAATCTTTTTTTGATTCAACTAAAACGACAGATTATTTTTTTTGCTTTTCGCAGCCTGTATCCATTCCACAGTGACTGCAGTCGCCACTACATCCACCACCCTCATGTCTCTTCTGATACATATAGGATACTGCTACATAAAGCCCTATAAAAACTAGGAGTACAATAGCCGCACTTAAGATTTTTCCAATCATAAATCCTCTTTCCCTTAGAACAATTCGTTCTAATCATATTTTCGTCTCATGCTGCACATTCTATAATCCAATCAGCATACCAACTCCATGGACTGCAAATGCCACCAGCCATGCAATCACACACTGCATGATAACCACAATAAATGCTGCCTTTGGTGTACCCATCTCACGTTTTACAGATGCGATTGCAGCCACACACGGTGTATACAGTAACGTAAAAATCAGGAATACAACGGCAGTAAATGGTGTAAACAACTGGGTTATCAGCTCTGTATTTCCGCCAAGCAGTACTGTCAATGTACTGACTACACTTTCCTTGGCAGTAAATCCTGTAATCAACGCTGTAGAAATTCTCCAGTCACCGAATCCCAATGGAGCAAAAATCGGTGAAATCAATCCACCAAGCATCGCAAGAATACTATTCTGAGAATCTGCCACAACATTTAGTCTCGTATCAAAGGTCTGTAAGAACCAGATTACGATAGAGGCAACAAAGATAATTGTAAATGCTTTGGTCATGAAATCCTTCGCCTTATCCCAGATGAGCTGTCCGACACTTTTCGGACTTGGCAGTCTGTAGTTCGGTAATTCCATAACAAATGGAACTGGTTCTCCTTTATACTTGGTGCTCTTTAATAGAAACGCAAAAAGAATTCCCACAATAATTCCGATGAAATATAACATAATCATAACCAGCGCACCATGCTTTGGAAAGAACGCTGCTGTAAATAGCGCATAGATTGGTAGCTTTGCCGAACAGCTCATAAAAGGTGTCAGTAGAATTGTCATCTTACGATCACGTTCTGAGGAAAGTGTTCTGGTTGCCATAATTGCTGGCACCGAGCATCCAAAGCCAATGAGCATCGGAACAAAGCTTCGTCCCGACAGTCCGATTTTTCTTAAAATCTTATCCATAACAAATGCAATTCTTGCCATATATCCACTATCTTCCAATATAGAAAGGAAGAAGAACAATACTACAATGATTGGCAGGAAACTTAAAACGCTTCCCACGCCAGCAAAGATACCATCAATTACAAGGGAATGAACCACTGGATTAATTCCATATGTTGTCAGTGCTGAATCACAAATATTAGTAAACCATCCTATTCCCATCTCCAGCCAGTCTGATAGGCCTGCGCCGATAACGCCAAATGTAAGCCAGAAAATCAATCCCATAATTCCTATAAATGCTGGAATTGCAGTATACTTTCCAGTAAGAATCTTATCTGCTTTCACACTTCGTGCATGTGCCTTACTCTCAACGGGTTTTACAACTGTCTGTTGACATACATTTTCAATGAAACGGAACCGCATATCTGCCAATGCAGCTTCCCGATCCCTACCACTCTCATCTTCCATTTCTGTAATAATATGTTCCAGCAGTTCTTTTTCGTTGTCATCCAAGTTCAGAGCTTCCATGATGAGAGGATCTCCCTCCATCAGCTTGGTCGCTGCAAATCGTTCTGGAATCCCTGCATTTTTTGCATGATCCTCAATCAGATGAACCACTGCATGAATTCCTCTATGTACTGCTCCGATTCCATCTGGGCCGTCTGCCTCACAAAAATCCAGTCTTCCCGGACATTCATTATATCTTGCTACATGCATGGCATGTTCAATTAACTCACCAATACCTTCATTCTTCGCTGCCGCAATAGGAACCACCGGAATTCCAAGCGCTTCTTCCAAACGATTGATTTTAATGGTTCCACCATTCTCACGAACTTCATCCATCATATTCAACGCAAGAACCATTGGAATTTCCATCTCAATGAGCTGCATGGTCAGATATAAATTTCTCTCAATATTCGTTGCATCCACGATGTTAATCACACCCCGTGGCTTGTTCTTTAACAGAAATTCTCTTGTCACGATTTCCTCATTGGTATATGGAGATAAGGAATAGATTCCTGGCAAGTCCGTCACGGTAGCTTCTGGATGATTTCTGATTTCTCCATCCTTTCGGTCTACTGTAACCCCCGGAAAATTACCAACATGCTGATTGGAACCTGTCAACTGATTAAACAGTGTGGTCTTTCCACAATTCTGGTTTCCAATCAGTCCAAAAGACAATGGCTCTCCTTCTCTTAACGCATCCCCACGCTTCTGTACGTGATAGATTCCCATCTCACCTACCTGAGGATGTGGAATTTCCCTGGTCGGCTCCTTCTGCTCAACCACGATATCTGTATCATGTACCCTGCAGATATTAATCTTTGCTGCATCTGCCAGTCGCAGTGTTAATTCATATCCTCTTAATCGTAATTCAATTGGATCTCCCATAGGTGCCACCTTCATTAGTGTCACTTCGGTTCCAGGTGTCAGTCCCATATCTAGAAAATGTCTTCGAAGTTCTCCCTGTCCACCGACTGCCTCAATAATGGCATCTTTTCCCACTTCCAGTTTATCCAGTGTCATATATTGCCTCTTTTCTAATGTTGTACAAGCATCATTTATTGATAAATTTTACTATTATCTGTTCTTTAAAATTAGTATAGGCAAACAGAAGTCCTATGTCAAGAACTCTTGTAAGATATGGCTGTCAGTCCTTTCGCGCCACGTTGGACGAGCCAACTAGAAAATTGACTTCGTCAATTTTCACGCGGCTGTCGCCAATCCTTTACACATATCACGCCACGCGACTTGAGATTGACTTCGTCAATCTCAACGCGGCTGTCGCCGCATGTCTAACAAAATAAGAGGAAACAATTTCAAGCAAGCTTGAATTGTTTCCTCTTATTTCATTAGTCGCGTGGCTCGTAGCTTCGCGCTAGAAGTTCTGTGGTTTTACTTGGAAGTAGCTCTGTGGGTGGTTGCATACTGGACATACGTCTGGTGCTTTCTTTCCTACACAGATATGTCCACAGTTTCTGCACTGCCATACAACATCGCCTTCTTTGGAGAATACTAAATCTCCCTGTACGTTTGCAAGAAGCTGTCTATATCTTTCCTCGTGCTCCTTCTCGATTGCTGCAACGCCCTCGAATAAGTCTGCAATCTTATCAAATCCTTCTTCTCTTGCTTCCTTTGCGAATGTAGCATACATATCTGTCCATTCGAAGTTCTCGCCTTCAGCAGCTACTAACAGATTGGTTGCTGTATCACCAATTCCATCATTAAGAAGCTTGAACCACATCTTGGCATGTTCCTTCTCGTTCTCTGCTGTCTCTAAAAAGATTGATGCAATCTGCTCATATCCATCTTTCTTTGCCTTGCTTGCAAAGTAAGTATACTTATTACGTGCCTCTGATTCTCCTGCAAATGCAGCCATTAAATTCGACTCTGTCTTAGAACCCTTTAAATTCATGACTAATACCTCCTAAAATTATTCAATAGCTTTCGTTGATGTGTCATATTATACCACTTATCATTCCCAGTTTCCACTGATTTTAAAGCCGATTCCCTTATTTCTGATAAACTTTACATTATTTTTCATATCTGCCCTGCGCCAATATCTATGGAGAATTTAAACTCTTTTTACTTTCTCCTGCGCACCCGTCCAATCTCATCTGTCAAAGACGCCAGCATACGCCGAAGCATTGCCCTGGTTTCCTTATTCATCTGCGTATAGGCTTTCAACGCACCATTGGCCGCTTTAAAGAAATCTGCATTCAAATCAGACAGTTTCTGGGCTCCACTTGCAGTAATCAGCGAAAACAAAGACTCTACAAATGCTGCCCGGTCTTCTGCTTTCAACCCATTGATCCAACTGCTTAATGCTTCATTTAACTGATGACTTCGTCTGGAAACACATTTGACCGTCTCAAAATCCGCCCCCAGCACCTGCCAGCTCATGGCATCATGCTGCATGATTCCTTTTCCAGAACTCTTCACGACCTTATAATCTTCATCATGCTCCAGCAGCATTCCTACCACAGACGCTTCTGGCACAATGCTTTTAATTAGCGGAAGCATTTGCTGATATTCCTCCGAATGAATCATATTCTGATCAAAGCCTGGTCCATCATTATTATATATTTCTACAATCTTCCTTCGAACTCTGGGTCCTGCTTTCACCGCCGCATAAATCGCCAGATTTCCGCCCTTAGAATGACCTCCCATTCTAATTTTCCCTGTGCGTATACGTATCGTTTCATTGAGATATTCCACTGCCTCTATCTGTGAAGGAACAGGCATAATAAAACTCATGTTAAAATCTTCCTTCCAGCCAATAATTGTGTCATCCGTTCCTCTGAATGCAATATAAATCGTTCCATCTCCTAATTCAACATGAAATGCAGAGAACTGTTTTTCTGCTGATTCATCAATATGATCCACGTACTCAGACAACCAGATATCCTTAAATCTAGCTGTCTTTGCCACCTTTTTCATAAAGAATGGTGCACTCGAAATAAACGACTTCACTTTTGCCAGTTGTTCTTCACTATATAGATCAAAAAAAACTTCCGCAGCAACAGATAATGTAATCCTTTGCTTTGACCCCATTGAAGGAATAATTCCCTTCCAATCCACATATGCCAGCTGCGATAATACCAGATTATCTACATCATTGAAAGGCGCCTGCTCAAAGGAAAGATCTCCTCTCCACAGTAAATAGTCCTCCATATTAGCCATTCTACAAAGCCCCCCTTACTGTTATGAAACTATTATATACCTTTTTTCTTCATAATTTCACATTCTACCCAAGATTCTATGTAATTTGTTCTATCAAACCAGCGCACTGATATACTTCATATAAATTCGATTCCGTCCACTGCATATATAATGACTCTATATTTTTGCTCACATAGACAACTCTCTGATTCTGTTTGCGTATCAGAACATAAATATGTTTGAACACACCTTCTTTTGGCATTTTCTTAATATTTATTCTTCCTGCATATCATTGACTTTTTCCTTTCTCCCAATTAGAATTGTTAGAAAAGATAAAAATTACAGGATACCGCTATGAAAGCATGGAAACATTTTAAGACAATTACACATCACAAGAACCTGGTTATGGTCGGTTGTTTTAAAGTTGGACTGTACAAGCAGGGTCTGCTACATGATTTATCAAAGTACACTCCTACAGAATTCTTTGTCGGCTGCAAGTATTTCCAGGGAACCATGAGTCCGAATAATGCGGAACGAATTGACAAGGGCTATTCTTCTGCATGGCTGCACCACAAAGGTCGCAATAAGCATCATTTAGAATATTGGATCGACTATGAAATTCCCAATAACAAATGTGATGGCAAGGAAAAGCCAGTTGGCTTATGCGGCATGAAGATGCCCTTAAACTATGTTATTGAAATGTATATTGACCGAGTTGCCGCTGCGAAAAACTATCAAAAGAAGAATTATCAGCCTGACAGCGCCTACAACTATTATCTCCACGGAAAAGATGGATTGCTGTTGAATGAAGATTCACAGGCTCTGCTGGAACTACTGTTAATTATGCTTGCCAAGCAGGGTGAAGCAACCACCAATTCATTTATTAAAAACGAATTATTAAAAGGAAAGATTCTGTATGATGCAGATACACTAAATGAAATGAAGGCAGCACTTCTGTAACAGTTCCCTTTTAACCATCAAAATATATTACCTATGGATATATCATGAATATCCTCAATGAAAGGACACCTCTATGTTATTCAGACCATGTATTGATATACACAACGGACAAGTGAAACAGATTGTGGGCGGAAGCCTGTTAGATGCTGGAGATTACGCCAAAGAGAACTTTGTCTCTAATCAGGACGGTGGCTATTATGCCAGTCTTTACCGTGATGCCGGGCTTTGTGGCGGACACATTATCCTCTTAAATCCTGCCAGTTCCGAATATTACGAACCCGATGTTACTCAGGCCAAAAGAGCATTGTCTGCATATCCAGGTGGATTGATGTTAGGTGGCGGAATCAATGAGACTAATGCTGCGCGTTTCTTAGATGCTGGAGCTTCCCATGTGATTGTGACATCTTATGTATTCAAGGATGGGGAAATTAACTTCACGAACCTGAATCGTATTGTTCGTGAGATTGGAAAAGAACGTCTGGTACTAGACTTAAGCTGCCGCAAGAAGGGCGACGATTATTTCATTGTCACCGACCGCTGGCAAAAGTTCACCAATGTAAAGATCAACACGCAAATTCTCTCCGAACTGACTTCTTACTGCGACGAATACCTGATTCATGCAGTTGACGTGGAAGGAAAAGCAAGCGGTATTGAACAGAACCTTGTCTCTTTACTTTCTGACAATCAGACTTGTCCAATGACCTACGCTGGTGGTGTTGGAAGTTATGAGGATCTAGAACGTTTAAAGGAACTGGGAAAGAATCAGATTGATGTAACCATTGGAAGTGCATTGGATTTATTCGGTGGGAATCTAGAATTTGATAAAATATTAGATATCTGTAAAAAATAGTTGACAAGTCCTTCACCATGTAGTATTATTTTTGATGTTGACGCGGTAAATATTCTGTGACAACGAATGAAATATATGCGCGAGTGGCTCAGTGGTGGAGCACCTCCTTGCCAAGGAGGGGGTCGCGGGTTCGATCCCCGTCTCGCGCTCTAGAAGCACAAAAGAGGATATCCCGTTGGCAATGTCATTTAGATAAGGATGACATAAAGAACAGAGTATGTAGAAATATGCACCCTGTTCTTTTTTTGTAAAATTCCAGAAATTACTTGACAGAATAAACAAAATGTGTGGCCGCTCTAAC
>JAQUVV010000090.1 GCA_028693195.1 Lachnospira sp. | reverse complement strand
GGTTCATATAGATAATTTCAGAAGCATTATAGAATATGACAGATGTGCAGTCAGTCTTACAACAAAGTGTGGGATAGTTCGTATTGAGGGAAGTAATCTTGAAATTATGTATTATGATCAGGAGGACATTGCGGTCAAAGGAATCATTCAAACAATTGGATTTCGATAATCAGCAAGGAGTCTTATGTGGAATCAATTGAAACATATGTCAAATTATGTTGTGATAGAAATCAAAGATGGCTGCTGTGAACGATTTATTAATTTATGCAGGTTTAATGAAATCTGTATGTGGGATATACAACGTATGGATGATAAGGTTGTAGCGAAAATCAAGAAAAAGGATTTTATGAAAATTCGGCAGTATGTACGTAAATCTCAAGTACATATCAAAATTATAAAAAAAGTGGGGATTGGATTTATTGCTTTTCGTTATCGGAAACACTATTCTTTTCTGCTCGGAATCTTTATCTCTCTTGTGATTATCAAGGTGCTAAGCCTATATGTGTGGAATATTTCGTTTACAGGAAACACAGAATATACTGACCAGATGCTGACCAGGTTCTTAAATTCCTATCATTACAGGATGGGGATGAAAATCAGTGACATTCGCTGCGATGATATTGAAAGTGAACTTCGAAGCAGTTTTGAAGATATTACCTGGGTGTCCGCACAGATTAGTGGAACTAGACTCATTGTTCATATTAAAGAAAATGACGGATTTACTGAAAAAGTCAAAGCGGATGGTCAGACACCGCAAAGTATATATGCAGACTGCGAGGGTACGATTGTTTCTATGGTTACAAGAAAGGGAACACCGTTAGTGAAGACTGGAGATCTGGTAAGTGTTGGAGATGAACTGGTAAGTAGTATTGTTGAATATCATAATGATGCTGGTGAAGTTATTCAGAGTGAAAATGTGTGCACGGATGCAGATATTGTAATCCGCACAGCATTGACTTATGAGGATTCTATGAACCGCATTCAGCAAAAAAAAATTTATACAGGACGGACAAAGACGAAGCAGATGATTGGAATTCCAGAACATTTTCTGGAATATGGATTGAGTCTGTCAAAACTAGGAGATTATGATATTGTAACAGAAAAGGAAAATTGGAAGCTGGGAAGCGATTTCTATCTGCCTGTATGGAGTGGAAAAAGAATCTATTATGAATATATTTATGAACCGGTGAAGTTGACTGATGAAGAACTGGAAGAGCAGTTAACGGAAAGACTTCATTCATATTTAAGTAATTTGGAAGAAAATGGAGTGCAAATACGCAGCAATCGTGTTAATATGAAATCAGAAGAAAACAGCTGTATTATGGAAGGAATCATAGAAGCTGATGTGACAGAAGGGAGCAGAAAAGACTAGAAGATGAGCGTTATGGAATCAGTGATTAATATGCCGACAGAAATCAGTCTGGCGGTATTTGGACAATTTGATGAATATGTAAAAAAGATAGAGAAGACATTAAAGGTGACAATTATAGCAAGAGATTCAGATATTAAGATTATAGGATCGGATACGGGTGTGAAGAAAGCTACAGGAGTGTTGAATAATCTGGCTGAGCTGGCAAGACGGGGGAATCAGATTACCGAACAGAATGTGGATTATGCGCTATCCTTATCTTTTGATGATAAAGAAGATGCAATATTAGAAATAGATTCAGATCAGGTATGCAGAACCATAGCAGGAAAGCCAATTAAGCCAAAGACGCTGGGGCAGAAGAAGTATGTAGATGAAATACGCAAAAAAATGATTGTGTTTGGAATTGGACCGGCAGGACAGGTAAGACGTATCTAGCGATGGCAATGGCAATCCAAGCCTTTAAGAATAATGAAGTCAGTAGAATCATATTGACACGTCCGGCAATTGAAGCAGGTGAGAAGCTTGGCTTTTTACCAGGTGATTTACAGAGTAAGGTAGATCCATATCTTCGACCATTGTATGATGCTTTATTCCAGATTATGGGGGCAGAGAGTTTTAATGCGAACATGGAGAAGGGATTGATTGAAGTGGCACCATTAGCATATATGAGAGGAAGAACGTTAGATAATGCATTCATTATTCTAGATGAAGCGCAGAATACGACGCCTGCTCAGATGAAGATGTTCTTAACACGAATTGGATTTGGTTCTAAAGTGATTGTGACAGGAGACCAAACCCAGAAGGATTTACCTAGAGATGTGACGTCAGGTCTGGATGTGGCGATGAAAGTGCTGTCCAAGGTAGATGATATTGGGTTTGTGAAGCTGACCAATCAGGATGTGGTTAGACATCCGTTGGTTCAGAAAATCGTCAAGGCATATGAGCAGTATGAGGAAAAGCAGAATGCAAAGAATAAAAGTACAAGACAGGGTAGTACTACAAGAAGGAGAACAAAAGAATGACAATTAGTATCGAATATGAAACAGACAAGCAGTTAAAGCTGGATTATGAGAATATTATTACAGAGGTGGTTAATGCAGCCATGGATTATGAAAAATGTCCATATGAGGCAGAAATCAATGTGATTTTGACAGATAATGAGGCGATTCATGCAATCAATCTAGAACATAGACAGGTGGATCGCGCAACGGATGTATTATCATTTCCGATGATTGATTATGAGAGTCCTGCAGATTTTGACAGCCTGGAGGATGATATGAATGTGAATACAGAGGATTACTTTAATCCAGACTCAGGGGAATTAATGCTTGGAGATATTGTGATTTCTGTGGAGAAAGTCATAGAGCAGGCAGAGAAATACGGACATTCTGAGAAAAGAGAACTGGCATTTCTGGTTGCACATAGTATGATGCATTTATTTGGATATGATCATATGGAAGAAGAGGAAGCAAAGGTGATGGAACAGAAACAGAATGAGGTTTTGGAACAGTTGGGCATTTGTAGATAAAGTTTAATTACAATATTTGTGCAGAACGATAGACATAATATCAGGGGGAGGATGCTTATGGGCAAACAGAAGAAACAAAAACATACGGGAGCGGTTGTAGCAGTTGTTTTTGCGGTTTTATTGGTGTTGAGCGTCGGTATATTTTTTGTGATACAGAATCAAAAGAAGTCCAAACAGGTTGCGGTCAGCATATCGGATACAGGGACAACCCAGTCGGTGACAGAGAAAGAAACAGCAGATCCACATACAGGTCAGGCAAGAAGTTTGCTGACAGGGATGTGGGTGCCAAAAGAGCAGACAGAGCAGCGCCCAGTTGCTGTGATGTACAGCAATATCGCAGATGCAATGCCACAGTCATCTATTGGATCAGCGGATATTGTGTTTGAATCTTTAGTAGAGGGTGGAATTACAAGATTATGCTGTGTGTTTGATCATAAGACGACATTAACGAAAATCGGCCCAGTAAGAAGCTGTAGAACATATTACTTACTGTTTGCAAAAGAGTTTGAAGCGATATACGTACATTTCGGGGCATCTGAATATGCAGCAGCCTATCTTGCAAGACCAGAGTTTCATGCACTAGATGGTATGGTTTACTGTGATTTCTATCGAACCACAGATAGAGTTGCTCCGCATAATGCCTATACTTCATGGACTGGAATTATGGAGAGTGCCAATTACAGGGAATATGGAACAGAATATCCAGCAGGATATACGGCTCCGTTTAAGTTCAATGAAGACGATACGAAGGATATCATTCCAGCTTCAGGAGAAACGTGCAAAACATTTTATCCAGGATATCTATATAATAAGCCATGGTTTACATATGATGAAAGTACGAAAACCTATCTACGCTATCAGTTTGATGGACCACAGATTGATGCAGAAACACAGAAACAGCTGTCTTATAAGAATATTTTAGTAAAATATGTTACACCAGCTTATTATGAAAACGGAACACCGAACTATAAGACGTATGGAACAAATTCTGGACTGTATATAACAGATGGTGTGGCGATTCCTGTTACATGGACAAAATCATCAGAAACTGAAGGAGCAACGAAGTATTATTATGCGGATGGTTCTGAGGTTATATTCAATCAGGGCAAGACCTATATCTGTCAGATAGAAACAACACAGGAGGTGCAGATTCTTGCTGAATAAAGAAAAAATAGATATGAAGATGCTGGTTGAACGTGCAAAAGAAGCGGTTTCCAATGCTTATGCACCGTATTCGGGATTCTGTGTGGGAGCAGCGGTGTTAACAGAATCCGGTAAGATATATCAGGGATGTAATATCGAAAATGCATCATATGGTGCAACGAACTGCGCAGAACGGACGGCAATCTTCAAAGCGGTGTCAGAGGGGGAACAAAAAATCTGTGCCATAGCAATTATGTCAAAGGCAGGAGATTTCACACCACCTTGCGGAATCTGCAGACAGGTTATGAGTGAATTTATGGAACTAGATGCACCAGTTATTCTCGGAAATCATGTCGGAGAGATTAAGATATTTCAGTTGGGAGAACTTCTTCCTGCGAATTTCGCATTATAATGAATTATGGTGACTGTGAAGGTACTGAACAGTTACGAATTATGAAACCACATAAGGAATTGTACGTTTGGAGTATGATCCTTTATGTGGTTTTTTGTATAACTTTTCATTCCATGTCAATAATAGGTACTGAACAGGTACGACTTATGTTGAAATGAATGGAAAGGGAAGTAATATGAAGTTTAATCGAGAAAAAAATAGATTGATTGTAAATATTATATGTTTTGGAATCTGCGCAGCGCTCATGGTGACAGTTGTTGTGCTGTGTTTGGTAGCTACATTTAAAAAAGAAGATAACAGCGGGAGAGAACCTCAGACTAGAGCAGCAAGTATGAATGAGACTTATGATGCCAATAAGCAGGAGGAGAAACAAACAGGAACAAAAGAAGATTTAGTTTTGGTAAAATCTTATTATTTGATTGAAGAAAATGGGAAAATCAGTATTTATGAAGTACGTGAAGGGGAAAATGTATTTTACGACTATGCACAGGTAGAGCGTGCATTAATGACAGAAGAGACGAAGGAACAACTAAAAAAAGGACTTTTTCTGAATACAGAAGCGGAACTCTATGAGTTTCTACAGACATATAGTAGTTGAATATACAGGGAAAATCATATATAATTAAGCTGGTTTACTGTCTGTAAATAGCAGTATAGTGCGATGAGACAAGAATGGAGAACTCGATGGGAAATCAGAAAATATATGATTGTGCAGTAATTGGTGGCGGCGCGGCAGGGATGCTTGCTGCAATCCGGATGGGAAGAAACGGATTGAATGTAATACTAATCGAGCATACGAAAAAAATAGGAAATAAGATTTTGCAGACAGGAAATGGCAAATGTAATTTTACCAATCTAAGAATGGAAGAGGATTGCTATCTGGGAGATAATCAACGTGAAATTATGTCGGTTATTGAAAGATTTAATCAGAAAGCAGTGATTTCTTTCTTTGAGTCGATTGGAGTTTATCACAGAGAGCGAAATGGTTACGTATATCCGCATTCTGATACAGCGCTTTCGCTTCAGAATGCGTTGCGAATGGAGATAGAACATTTGAAAATCAGAGTGTCAACAGAATTTGATATTAGAGAAATCAAAAGGAATGGACGTGTTTTTGAATTAATGGGGGATAGCTATACATATTATGCAAATACAGTGCTTCTTGCAACAGGCTCAAAGGCTGCTCCGAAATCGGGTTCGGATGGAAGCGGATATGAATTAGCAAAAAAACTAGGACATCAGGTTGTAAAGCCATTGCCGGCACTAGTACAGCTTGTCTCTAATGGAAAAACCTGCCGAATGATGGCGGGGGTACGCAGTCAGGGAACCGTCAAACTGTTTATAGATGATCGGCTGGCAGCTGAGGAATTTGGAGAACTTCAATACACAGATTATGGGATTTCTGGAATACCAGTCTTTCAGTTGAGTAGATATGCAGTGAAAGCAGTAGATGAGAAAAGAAAAGTACATTTGGTCATTGATATGCTCCCAGATTATTCTGAGGAATATATTATGCGGATTGTTGAGACTGGAATACAGCAGGCGGGGTTCAAGAATATGGAACAGTTCATGGAAGGAATTCTGAATAGAAAGCTGGTGAGCGCTGCTGTAGAAGAATCAGGAATCAGCCTAAAGCACAATATTACAGAAATTGGAAGTGAAAAGGTTCTTGCATTTATGAAGCAGTTGAAAAGCTTCACGATGCAGATTACAGGCTTTAAGGATTTTGACAGTGCACAGGTGTGTCAAGGCGGCGTAAAGTTATCAGAAATTGATATGAGTACGATGATGTCTATGAAAGTACCGGGGCTGTTCTTTGCAGGAGAAATTCTTGATGTAGATGGTAAATGCGGTGGCTATAACCTGCAGTGGGCGTGGAGCAGTGGCGCAGCTGCGGCAGTGGGAGTTGAGAAATTCCTTAAATAAAGTATGGATAACATAGAGAGGGGCAAGAGTGAAAAATGCTTCGAATTAATCAAATTAAATTAAAACCGGATCATTCGGCTGAAGCGCTGGAACAAGCGGTCAGGAAAGTACTTCGAGTGAAAGAATCGGATCAGATAACGTTTTATATTGCTAAGAGATCACTTGATGCAAGACATAAGCCGGAACTTTTATACATATATAGTGTGGATGTTACGGAAATCAATCATGGAGCGACCAGCTTCGATTTAAAGAAGAAAGCGGCACAACTGAAGAACAGAAATATCTTATGGATAGAAAAAGAAAAATATCAATTCCCGAAGGTTACAGGAGGGGGATTGGTAAAAGAAGCCGACAGACCTGTAATTATTGGATTTGGACCAGCAGGGATTTTTGCTGCATTAAAGCTGGCAGAAGCAGGTCTTTGTCCCATTGTATACGAACGTGGAGACTCAGTTGAAGCACGTAAAGATAAGGTGGAGGCATTCTGGAACGGAAACAGCCTGGATCTGGATTTGAATACAAATGTTCAGTTTGGAGAAGGCGGGGCAGGAACATTTTCAGATGGAAAGCTGAACACGATGATTAAAGACCCTACGGGACGAATCAGAGAGGTACTTCAGATTTTTGTAGAATATGGTGCTGATCCATCAATTCTGTATGTCAATAAACCGCATATTGGGACAGATGTATTAGCAGATGTCGTAAGAAATATTCGAAAGAGAATTATATCACTTGGTGGAGAGGTACACTTTAGACATAGAATGGATAATCTGATACTGGAAAATGGACAGATTGCCGGAATTGAAGTGACGGATTTGAATCAGCAGATCAAAAAGATTCATTCCTGTAGAAGTGTATCCCTGGCGTTGGGACATAGCGCCAGAGATACCTTTGAAATGCTAAATAATCATCAACTGGCAATGGAGCCCAAGGCATTTGCTGTGGGACTTCGAATGGAGCATCCACAGGAATATGTCAATGCGAATGCATATGGAGACAGTGCCTATCATATGCCGGCAGCAGATTATAAGGTGACTTACCAGACAGGCTCCAGAGGGGTGTATTCCTTCTGCATGTGCCCAGGTGGATATGTAGTGAATGCATCTTCTGAAGAGGGGAGTCTGGCGGTCAATGGGATGAGCTATTCAGGACGGAATGGTGAGAATGCCAACAGTGCCATGATTGTGACAGTAACACCGGCGGATTTTGGTACAAATGTACTGGATGGAATTGCGTTTCAGAGGAAACTGGAGAAGGCAGCCTTTAAAGCAGGTAAGGGGAATGTACCAGTCCAGCTTTTTGCGGATTTTGAGCAGAATCAGACTTCTAAAGGCTTTGGAATCGTGAAACCATCAATCAAAGGCAGATATGAACTTTCGAATCTGCGTCAGATTTTACCAGATGAGTTGAATATGGCATTAATTGAAGGTATTCACGGCTGCGCAGTACATATGAAAGGCTTTGATATGGAGGAAGCGGTATTGTCTGGTGTAGAAAGTAGAACGTCTAGCCCGTTGAGAATTCTTCGTAATGAGAATTTAGAGTCAATAAGTGTGAGAGGTCTATATCCGTGTGGTGAAGGGGCTGGCTTTGCAGGTGGCATTACATCGGCAGCAGTAGATGGAATAAAGGTTGCGGAAAAGATGGCTGTGTCAATAGTCGAACGATAGCGGAGTCGTAATGAATATGGACTTTTAAGGCCAAATAGTGTACAATATTATGAAAATTTGTTTTTACAAAATATCTGAATGGAGATACCATGGACGACATAAGAAATACAGTGAAAGATAAGAAAAGAATAGTCATTAAGATAGGTTCTTCCTCATTGATGCATGAAGAGACGGGAAAGATGAATCTTTCAAAGATTGAGAAACTTGTAAGAATTATTGTGGATATTAAGAATTCAGGAAAGGATGTAGTTTTAGTTTCATCAGGAGCAATTGCTGTTGGACGGGCAGCAATCGGACTTCATGACAGACCGGATTCTTTATCCTTAAAGCAGGCATGTGCAGCAATTGGACAGGCAAAGCTGATGATGGTTTATCAGAAGCTGTTTGCAGAATATAGTACAACTGCGGCGCAGGTCCTGATGACAAAGAACACAGTTTTAAACGATGTGAGCAGGGTGAACGTTGGCAATACATTTAATGAACTGTTAAAGCTGGGAGTGGTACCAGTTGTAAATGAGAATGACTCTGTTTCTACATATGAAATTGAACAGGTACAGACATTTGGAGATAATGATCGATTATCTGCAATCGTTTCTTCTATTATTGATGCTGACTTGCTGGTTTTATTATCAGATATTGATGGAATGTATACAGATGATCCAAAGAAAAATCCGGCGGCAAAGTTTATTGATGTGGTGGAATGCATTGATGACAGACTTGTGAATATGGGGAAAGCAACGTCTGGAAGCAGTGTAGGAACTGGAGGTATGGCGGCAAAGGTGGTCGCAGCACAGATCGCATCTGCATCGGGAACAGATATGATTATCACAAACGGAAGTGATTTGGATAATATTGTGAGAATCTTAAATGGGGTTAAGATTGGAACATTGTTCTTAAGTCATAAACAATCAGATTTTAATTTAATGGATTTGGTAGACTAATATATAATTATGGGTTTTGCAAAGGGAGGTTTCCATGGACATAAAGCTGATCAAAAAGGCTGAAAATAGTGAGTTCGTGGCATTTGATAAAAATATACTGCTGCAGATATCTGATGCAAATTATCAGTTGAACCAGTATGTTGGAAAGCAGTTGTTTGTTCTTAATACAAGTACCAACGAGCGCTTTGAGATTGCACCGGAAATTAAGAAATATATTTTAACAACAATTACATATGCCAGTAATGAACATGATTATTTATTTTTTACATCTGCAGAACGAACCAGTGAAGAAGTGGTAGATATTATATTATATCGATATATGCTGGATGATGGGCAATGTGAGAAAATTTATACAATGCCAGCAGATCTGAAGGAAATTGGAATGTCTTTAGAGATTAAGATATTTGCTTTGGATAAGGATCATGTCATTATAGAGAAAACATTTTACAAATCGCAGGAAGGTGCAGAGCT
>JAQUVV010000089.1 GCA_028693195.1 Lachnospira sp. | reverse complement strand
CAGTTGTGACCGAAACAGGTAATTCTGAGAATGTGAATGACATGATTTCAGTAGATGTTCAGGCAACAGACCTGTGTACTAGATATACAGCAAGAGTTGTAAAGAATATTAAGCTTGCACCATCCCCAGAATGGATGCAGAGAAGACTTGCTTCTGCTGGAATTCGTCCAATTAATAATATTGTCGATATTACGAACTATGTCATGGAAGAGTATGGACAGCCAATGCATGCATATGATCTGAATACAGTTGCAGGTGGAAAGATTATTGTGCGCAAGGCAGCAGATGGTGAGAAGTTCACAACATTAGATGGTCAGGAAAGAACATTGGATTCTGATATGTTGATGATTTGTGATGCAGACAAGGCAATTGGTATTGCGGGTATCATGGGTGGAGAGAATTCTATGATTACAGATGATGTGACTACCATGTTGTTTGAAGCAGCTACATTTGACGGAACCAATATTAGAAAGTCTACAAAGAGGTTAGGCTTACGTACAGATGCATCTGGTAAGTTTGAGAAGGGACTTGATCCTGAAAATGCATTGGCAGCAATGAACCGAGCATGCCAGCTTATTGAAGAACTTGGTGCAGGTGAAGTTGTTGGTGGAGCAGTCGATGTATATCCTGTAAAGAAGGAAAGAAAGAGAATTACATTTGAGCCAGATAGAATTAATGCATTGTTAGGAACTGACGTATCTGTGGAAGATATGATGAGTTACTTTAAGATGCTTGAGATTGAATATGATGAAGCTGCCAATGAACTGATTATTCCTACGTTCAGACAGGATTTGTTAAGAACTGCTGATATTGCAGAGGAAGTGGCAAGATTCTTTGGATATGCCAATATTCCAACAACACTTCCACATGGTGCAACAACTATGGGTAAGATTTCTTTCAAGCAGAGAATTGAGGAAGAAGCTGGCGAAATCGCACAGTTCTGTGGATTCTCACAGGCAATGACATATTCATTTGAGAGCCCTAAGGTGTTTGATAAGTTAAAGATTGCTGCAGATTCAGCACTTCGTAAAACTGTAGTGATTTCAAATCCATTAGGAGAGGATTTCTCAATTATGAGAACACTTCCATTAAATGGTATGCTCACATCACTGGCTACAAACTACAATAGAAGAAATAAGAATGTAAAGCTGTATGAAATCGCTACAATTTATATACCTGCTGAAAATCCAGCAGAAGAGCTTCCTACAGAGAAGAATGAATTCGTACTTGGTTCATTCGGGGAAGGCGATTTCTATACAATGAAGGGCGTTGTAGAAGAGTTCTTAGAAAGAATTGGAATGAGAAATAAGCCAAGCTATGATCCAGAAGCTGGTAAGACATATCTTCATCCAGGACGTCAGGCAAATGTAATCTATGGAGATACTGTGATTGGTTATCTTGGTGAGGTACATCCGGATGTAGCAGATAATTATGGAATAGGAGATCGTGCATATATTGCAGTTCTTGATTTACCAGTGATTACTGAGATGGCTTCCTTCGATAGAAAGTATCAGGGAATTGCAAAATTCCCAGCAGTTACGAGAGACCTTAGTATGGTAATGCCTAAGGAAGTGCTTGTTGGAGCAGTTGAGAAGGTTATTGAGAAGAGAGGCGGAAAGATATTAGAGCATTACAGCTTGTTCGATATCTATGAAGGCTCACAGATTAAGGAAGGCTTTAAGTCAGTTGCGTATACACTTTCTTTCAGAGCAAAGGATAGAACGTTGGAAGATAAGGATATTCAGCCTGTTATGGATAAGATTTTAAAGGATCTTTCTGATATGGGAATTGAACTTAGAAGCTAATTCTTATTGAAATAAAGAATGATAGCTGCTGTATTAGAAAAGCAGCATGGAGAAGATAATGGATTTACATGATTTTTATTATAATCTGCCAGAGGAACTGATCGCTCAGGATCCTCTGTCGGATCGTTCAAGCTCTAGATTAATGTTGTTAGACAAGAATACTGGAGAAATAGAACACAAGATTTTTCACGATATTATTGATTACTTAAATCCGGGTGACTGTCTGGTTATTAATGATACAAAGGTAATCCCTGCAAGACTGATTGGAGAAAAGATTGGTACGGGAGCAGCCATTGAAGTATTATTATTACAGAGAAAGACAGATTTAAAGGATACTTGGGAAGTGTTGGTGAAGCCTGGTAAAAAGGCTAAAATCGGTACACAGATCAGCTTTGGAGAAGGAAAGCTGGTCGCAGAGGTGATTGATATTGTTGATGAAGGAAACAGAATCATTCAGTTTACTTATGAAGGAATCTTTGAAGAAATCTTAGATGAACTGGGACAGATGCCATTGCCTCCTTATATTACACATAAACTGGAGGATAAGAACCGTTACCAGACAGTTTATGCGAAGCATGAGGGATCAGCAGCAGCACCGACAGCTGGATTACATTTTACAAAAGAACTTCTTGAACGTATTAAGGACAAAGGTGTGGACATTGCCAGAGTGACATTACATGTTGGACTGGGAACATTCAGACCAGTGAAAGTGGAGAATATTCTGGAGCATCATATGCATTCAGAGTTCTATATGGTAGACAGGGAAGCTGCGGATAAGATAAACAATGCCAGAAAGAATGGTGGACGTATTATTGCAGTTGGAACCACAAGTACCAGAACATTGGAATCAGTTGCGGCAGAAGATGGGACAATCAAACCGTGTAGCGGATGGACACAGATATTTATTTATCCTGGATATCAGTTCAAGGCAATTGATTGTTTAATTACGAATTTCCATTTGCCAGAGTCGACATTAGTGATGCTTGTGTCTGCATTGGCAGGAAGAGAGCATGTGCTACATGCATATGACGTAGCAGTGCAGGAGAAGTATCGATTCTTTAGTTTTGGAGATGCTATGTTTATTCATGATTAGTAGATTGGCTTGAAAGTATGATTTATGATGGGGATGTAGCAGTTACTTGATTTACGATGTATCAATTGATGGATTGATAGAAATCAGAGGCGAGAATATGGGAATAGAGAAAAGAAAATCAAAACGTTCAGATGTAGATGTACAGATTTCGTTAAATGAAATTGGTGATCAATTTGTATCGGGCTATTCAAACAACCCGATACCGGTCAGCGTTGTCAATATTTCTAAGGATGGAATTGCATTTAAAACAAAAGAAAAATTGATTTTAAATTCATTTTATGATACAGTAGTCAAGTTGTCGAATTCAGATTCCTTTGAGTCGGTGATTGAGATTGTTCGAATGGAGAATATGGGAGAACCAGAAACTACGTATGGATGCCGTTTTGTTGGAATTAACAATGATGACAGATTTAAGATAGATGTGTATCAAATCGTGAATGATGCAGATGTTGAGTAAAGCGATGCTTCGTTTGGAGAGAATATAGCAGATTATAAAAGGATGATGTTTACAATCCTAATATTGCGGTGATAATTGAATAAAATGATTGAATGAGTAGCACAGATGATCGCGGTGACAAGAGCCGAAAGGCTGTCAACGAGGAAAGTCCGGGCTTCGCAGGGCAGGATGCCGGATAACGTCCGGTGGAGGTGACTCCAAGGAAAGTGCAACAGAAATATACCGCCAGCATACTTGATGCTGGCAAGGGCGGAATGGCAGTGTAAGAGACTACCGCATTGCTGGTAACAGCAGTGGCATATGTAAACCCCATCCGAAGAAAGACCGAACAAAAGCGACACGGCTGCCCGTCGTGCTTTAGGTGGGTCGATTGAGCCTGTTGGCAACAGCAGGTCTAGATAGATGATCATCTGATACATAACCCGGCTTATAGTGCTGCTCATTCATTTAAATTCTAAGTTAACGTGTTAGCAATGAGACATGTAAGAAAAGACTAGAAAACATATCGTGAGAGCTTGCTCTCTAAGATATGTTATCTAGTCTTTTCTTATACGGCGAATGCCGTGATTGAGATAGAACGTAGTTCTATCGAAAGCGCGCATGGCGGTACGTGTAGAATTGTACTTTCATGCTCCTAATGTGATTGGGAAAAGTACAAAATATATTGAAAATGTATGATATGTACTTAATATTTCAATAAAAAATATAATTCAGTATAAAAATCATATATTTACAATAAGATTATGTATTGATTGTACTGATATTCATATTATCTACCGCGAATAGTACAATATCTATTTATTATTTCATTTAAAATACCAACTGCGACTGGCTGTTTTGTGATGAGAGATAACTCTTGAGTTATACGTAGCAGAAAAGAACAGGGGGCGAATCAGCAAAATGCTGATTCGCCCCTGTCGCCACCACATATATTCTAATTTAGTAACTTTCTTGCAATATGTAAATGAAGACCTTGCATATAAATATTAGTTATTTTGATGACTTTTGGCCTGTGGAGACGAGACCCATAGAATCATGGAAGCCTTTGCTGAACATGATTCTAGTATTAAGGGGCTCGTCGGAACGCATAGTAACCTTTGGTTACATTGGACAACGGAATCAAAAAACTGATATTTGTATGTGAGGTCTTCCGATATACAATGTATAAAGTTACTAGATTAGAATTTATCTTGTATATTTCTCTTCACAGTACTTACATCTATATACCTGCTTTTCTTCATCGGTCAGGATAAAGACATGATCTAATTCCTGCTCGATAGAAGTGATGCATCTTGGGTTTTTACATTTGATGACATTTGTAATTTCATTTGGAAGTGAAAGTGTCTTTTTGTCAACAATATCTCCATTCTTAATGATATTTACAGTGATGTTATGATCAATAAAGCCAAGCACATCTAAATCAACTAAGTCAAGACCGCCTTCGATTTTGATGATATCTTTCTTGCCCATCTTATTGCTACGAGCGTTCTTAATGATAGCAACACAACAGTCCAGCTTGTCCAGACCAAGGTTGTTGTATATCATCATAGACTTTCCAGCTTCAATGTGATCAAGAACAAAACCTTCATTTAACTGTCCAACGTTTAACATATAATCCTACCTTTCGTGAATCTATTATTGTGTGGGATAATGATAATGGTAAATTACCCCGTTTCTCGCTTTGTATGTATTCTGGATGAATTTAATTTAATCCTAACAGAGTGAGTATTAAAGCCATACGTACATATACACCATATTGTGCCTGCTTAAAATATGCTGCTCTTGGATCATCATCCACTTCAACAGAAATTTCGTTTACCCTTGGAAGAGGATGAAGTACATACATGTCTGGTTTTGCCATTTCCATCTTTGATTTATCTAAGATGTAGAAATTCTTCATACGAACGTATTCATCTTCTGAGAAGAAACGTTCTTTTTGAACTCTTGTCATATAAAGAATATCCAGTTGTGGCATAACATCTTCTAACTTTTCAACTTCTTCAAATTCAATATTATTTCCTTTTAGCACGTCGTCTCTAATATAATCCGGTACACGAAGTTCTTTTGGAGAGATGAGAATGAACTTTACATTCTTGTAACGAATTAACGAATTAATCAATGAGTGAACTGTACGGCCGAATTTCAAGTCACCACAGAGACCAATTGTAAAGTTATCAAGAGAACCTTTTAATTCGCGAATCGTCATTAAATCAGTGAGCGTCTGTGTTGGATGCTGATGACCACCATCACCTGCGTTAATGACTGGAATTCCTGATTTAGATGCTGCAACCATAGGAGCACCTTCTTTTGGATGGCGCATGGCACAGATATCTGCGTAACAGGAAATGACACGGATTGTATCAGAAACACTTTCTCCTTTTGCTGCTGAGCTGGAATCGGCAGAAGAAAAGCCAAGTACAGAACCGCCAAGATTGAGCATTGCTGCTTCAAAGCTGAGTCTTGTGCGGGTGCTTGGCTCATAGAATAAAGTTGCTAATTTTTTGCCATCACAATAATGGCTGTACTTCTTAGGATCAAGGGAAATATCCTTCGCAAGATCAAGAAGATTTTCAAGTTCGTCAACATTCATATCAAGTGGACTAAGTAAATGTTTCATAGCTACCTCCATTTTTTTTACTGTTCATTATTCTACTACGAATTGAAAGAATTCTCAATTGTTATTTATTATTATTTATGATACAATATCAAACATATAAGGATTTCAGCAGGATAGTGCGCTGAAGTATTTGATCAATATCATGGAAAGAATGCGAACTCATTTAAGGATAGTGATGAAGGTGAATATGAGAAGAATTTCTATGAAATGATATCAATAAAGAAAACAGGGAGAGATATAGTTATGTCAAAGATTATCTTAACAGGTGACAGACCAACAGGAAGATTGCATCTTGGTCATTATGTAGGTTCATTAAAGAGAAGGGTAGAATTACAGAATTCAGGAGAATTCGATAAAATATTTATTATGATTGCTGATGCGCAGGCATTAACAGATAATGCTGATAATCCAAAAAAGGTGAGACAGAATATTATTGAGGTTGCGTTAGATTACTTATCAGTTGGACTTGATCCAACAAAGTCCAATATCTTCATTCAGTCTCAGATTCCACAGCTTACAGAGCTTACATTCTATTATATGAATCTTGTTACAGTATCCAGACTTCAGCGTAATCCAACAGTTAAGTCTGAGATTCAGATGCGTAATTTTGAAGCAAGTATTCCAGTTGGATTTTTTACTTACCCAATTAGCCAGGCTTCTGATATTACAGCATTTAAGGCAACAACAGTTCCAGTTGGAGAAGACCAGGAACCAATGTTAGAGCAGGCAAGAGAAATCGTTCGAAAGTTTAATTCTGTATATGGTGATACATTGATTGAACCAGATATCTTACTTCCAGATAACAAAGCATGCTTGCGTCTTCCAGGTACAGACGGCAAGGCAAAGATGAGCAAGTCATTAGGAAACTGTATCTATCTGTCAGATACTCCAGAGGATGTGAAGAAGAAGGTTATGAGTATGTATACAGATCCAGACCATCTTCGTGTAGAAGACCCAGGTAAGATTGAGGGGAATTGTGTGTTCACATACTTAGATGCATTCTCTTCTCCAGAAGACTTTGCAGAATTTCTTCCGGATTATGCAAATTTGGATGAATTAAAGGATCATTACAGAAGAGGCGGATTAGGAGATGTAAAGGTCAAGAAGTTCCTGAATAAGGTTCTGGAGAAAAACTTAGAGCCAATCCGTGCAAGAAGACATGAATATGAGAAGGATATTCCTGGTGTATATGAAATTCTGCGTAAGGGTACCAAGGTAGCATATGATACTGCGCAGGAAACTTTAGACGAAGTAAAGGCAGCAATGAAGATCAATTACTTTGATGATGCAGAGCTGATTAAAGTTCAGTCAGAGAAGTATTCGAGAGTAGATTAATTTAAAAGAGATTCGGCATTGATGTGATATGCCGAATCTCTTTTTTACAATTCATAGGAAATTGCATTTTCTATGAATCAAAAACACTGCGTGAGCATTGCAGCGGTGTGTTTATAGCTCTTTCACAATCAGATTATTCGGATGTGAAATCTTGTGCTCAGGGCCATTCATGACAATTAATCCCTTGTCATAATGAATGGTAAAGATTGTAATGGAATTGCCATCATTATTCATACATAAAATATGCTTGTCATCTGGGAAAGAGGCAACATATTTTGGATAATTTCCGCTAATTGGAAGTGAACTTAATGTGGAGAGCTCACCGGACTTTTTATTGACTTTATATACGGTAACAGTATTATCGCCAGCATTTGAGCAGAGAAGATTGTTGCCGTTATTCGTAAAAATTATATTAGCAGCAGCACTATTGGTTTTATGGTCTCTTCTAACAGTGAAAATGTTCTGAATCAGTTCAAAACGATTCTTATCAGAATTCTTATCATAGGAATAAACATTGATATAATTCTTCTGCTCACAGACAACATAAGCAAACTTTCCATCGGGACTGAATATAATCTGTTTTGGTGCGGATTCTAACTGGGTACGAACAATGTCGTATAACTTGAGCTTTCCAGTACGATGATTGAACTCATAGAGCTTAATCTGGTCGATACCTAAATCACATACACAGAGAAGCTCCTCATCTGGAGTGAAGACTGCATTGCTGATATGAGGGCGGAAATTACGTTCAGCAACACTGCCAAGACCTTTGTGGAAAAGTTCATCTGCAATCATTCCGATACGACCATCTTCTTCGATATTCATTACAGTGACCTTCCCGTCATGATAACCGGATATTACGAGAAAACGGTTGTCAGAAGTTGTAGAGAGATGACAGCCACGCATTCCGTTGATATTCTGTACGTTCATTAATTCTAGATTTCCATCAGGAAGAACTGCAAATGCGGAAACACCCTGGTCACAGATTGAGTACAGGAACTGCTTGTCTGATGAAAATGTAATATAGGAAGGGTTATCGATGATAACTTCACTTCGTTCTTTTATAAAACCTTTTTCTACATCCATATCGTAGATATGAATTCCTTTACCGGATTCGTTGGTATAACTTCCAACGTAGGCTACATATTTTTTCTCCATTGAATCATCCTCCACTAAATACGATTTCTATAAATCATATTATAACATAATGAAGAAGATTGCACTAGAAAAAATAAGGATTTTGATATTATTTTAACAGCAAAAACATGTTATACGCATTTTTCTTTGATCTGATCTAAACATACATCTACAAGAATTACATCGGGACCGATATTTTTTACGCATTTATAGGGAATAATATATTCAAAGTCACGCCCTAGAATTCCACAAAGGTGCCCTGGACCAGGGACGATGAGAGCAGTAACGCACCCTGTATGAGGGTCAAATTCGATATCATAGGCAAAGCCAATTGCACGGCAGTCAGAAATATTAATGATTTGCTTATCGCGAAGGGTGCAGATTCGCATAGGCACCTCCAATAACCTTATTATCTATGATATGCAGGCTGCAGAATTTAGTGCATGAATAATGAATTATAATTGTATACAAAATGAAGAAATCACGAAAGATATCTTCGCATAATTTTTAGTGCATTTTTTTCAAGACGACTGACTTGTGCTTGGGATATACCGATTTCAGAAGCAGTTTCCATCTGAGTTTTTCCATCAAAAAAACGCATATCAATAATTTTTCGTTCCCTGCTGGGAAGACGGTCAAGTGCGTCTCTTAGGGAAATGCTGGTAACCCAGTTATCTTCTTTATCCTTCTTGTCCTGAACTTGATCCATAATATATAAAGGATCACCGCCATCAGTATAGACGGGATCATAAAGAGAAACAGGACTTTGTACAGCATCTAAAGCCATAACAATATCCTCTTTGGGGATACCGACTTCTGATGCGATTTCTGTGATTGTTGGTTCTTTTTGATTACGTCTCATTAGACTTTCTTTTGCATAGATTGCTTTATAAGCAGTATCACGAAGTGAACGACTGACTCGGATTACATTGTTGTCGCGCAGATATCGTTTGATTTCGCCGATAATCATTGGGACTGCATAAGTAGAGAACTGAACTCCCTGTGAAATATCGAAATTATCAATTGCTTTTATCATGCCAATACAGCCAATCTGGAATAAAT
>JAQUVV010000088.1 GCA_028693195.1 Lachnospira sp. | reverse complement strand
AAGAATATCTGCAGGCAATGTATATTTTCGGAGGAACATGAGATTATGGAATTATGGGATATTTATGATAAAGATAAGAATAGAACAGGCAGAACTATGAAGCGTAATGACTGGTGCTTGAAGGATAATGAGTATCATCTGACGGTGTTAGGCGTAGTTGCAAGACCAGACGGAAGGTTCTTAATTACCAAGCGAGTTATGACCAAGGCATGGGCTCCAGGCTGGTGGGAGGTATCTGGCGGAGCAGCTCAGGCAGGAGAGGATTCCAAGGATGCAGTGCTTCGTGAAGTGAAGGAAGAGACTGGCCTTGATTGTTCGGACGCAGAAGGTGGATATATGTTTACTTACCATAGAGAGAATCCAGGAGAAGGAGACAACTATTTTGTAGATGTTTACCGTTTTATCAAGGATTTTGATGAAGAGGATTTGAACCTCCAAGAAGAAGAGACTGCTGGATATATGCTTGCTACACCAGAGGAAATTAGAGCATTTGCAGAAGAAGGAATCTTCCTTCATTATGATAGCATTAAGAAAGTGTTCGAAATCTAATACTTTACATTTGAAAAACAGAAGACTATAATGTGGACAAGTGCAAAGAAGCATACCACGGAAATGAAGCAGAACTCCATCTACACTGTATAATCTAATTATACTAGTGAAGATGGAGTTTTTGCTTTATAGGAACATTTCCTTTCCCTGTTAGCTGCGAGCCGACCCTTTTAGAGCCAGTGCGAAACCAACACCATTCCATGATAGAGAGAATGCACTAATTTAATTAAAAGGAGGTAAGTTCCTCTTCCTGCTTATGGAGCAGGAATTTTCCATAGGAAAACAAGGAGGAACCAAACACTATGACTACATTATCAACAGAAAAGAGAGACATGAGCGAGAAACCAAAGAGACTTAGAAGAGAGGGATTTATTCCTGGCACTGTATGTGGCAGAGATATTGAACCAATCATGATTAAGACTCCAGAAAAGGAAGCTGCACAGTTTATTCGTGATCACAAGAAGGGCGTACAGGTCACTTTAGATGTTGAGGGAAAGCAGATTAATGCGATTCTGAAGGAATTCAGCTACAACGCATTAAAGAAACAGGTAGAAAACCTAGATTTTCAGGCACTTGCAAAGGGTGAGAAGATTTCTACATCCGTTGAAATTATATTAAAGAATGAACAGTTTGCTAAGGGCAGTGTTAACCAGGAACTTTCAGAAGTACATTATAGAGCAGAAGCAGAACATCTTGTGGATACTATTGAGATTGATTTTGAGAAAATTCCAGATGTAAGAACAATGAAGGTTTCAGATCTTGATATCTATAAAGATAAGAATATTACTGTAACAACACCAGGAGAATCAACGATCTTTGCCGTGACTTTAGGATCAGCTATGCCAGAAGAGGATGCAGATGCTGAAACAGCAGATGCAGGTGCACAAGCATAAAGGATATTGAAGCATAAAGATGTGATTGCTCGAAAGAGAAAAAATAATCATATGTAAGTGGGAAGGAAGTCTTGAAATAAGAGACTTCCTTTTTTCTAGCTTTAAAAGGATTATATATTTTGAAAGAACATGCTATAATAACCACAATCATATTTATAGAAAGTGAAATTATTCGTATGAACATTATTGCCAAAGTGCATACAGACTTTAAGACGAAGTTTGGACTACCTAGACAGAGCGGATTAATACCAGAATTAAAGGGAAGAATTATATTTGAACCAGAATATAGACAACCGGAGGCATTTCGCGGGTTAGAGGGATTCTCTCATATATGGATATTATGGAAATTCTCAGAGAGTAAGAAGGAACACTGGGCAGCTACGGTGACACCGCCTCGGCTTGGAGGAAAGAAGCGGGTGGGCGTGTTTGCAACCAGATCACCGTTTCGCCCCAATGATATAGGAATGTCCTGCGTGAAACTGGAAAGTATCGAGTACGATAGCAAGTCTGGACCGATTCTGCACGTGGCGGGAATTGACATGATGGATCAAACACCAGTCTATGACATCAAGCCATATATTCCATATGCAGATTGTCATCCAGAAGCGAAGGAAGGATTTGTCACGCAAACTAAGGATTACGCACTTGATGTCATATTTCCATTAGATTTATTAGAAATCATTCCAAAGGAAAAGCAGAATGCGATTATGGAAGTGTTAAAGCAAGATCCTAGACCTGCTTATGATGCAGATTCCAATAGAAGATACGGTGTGGATTTTGCAGGATTTGATGTGAGGTTCTATGTGAGGGATGGAGTATTAAGCGTATGTGAGATAGAGATTCTTTCTACGGGAGAAGTGGTTTCAAGCGCACAATGTCAAACTTGAGCCATTCGCTAGCGGCTGAAAATGATAAATAATAATTCCAGTAAGGAGACAAGATTAATATGCAGAATATAGAACAACAGGGTATGCATGATACATCCAAAGACATGGATCAGGCAGCGGCCAGAGAACTCTTACAGTTCATCGACCAGAGTCCAAGCTGCTATCATGTGATTGATAATTTTAAGAAAAAGCTTGCAGTAGCAGGATTTATAGAAGCGCGAGAGGAAGATGCCTGGAATTTGAAGCGGGGCGAAAAGTATTTCTGCATTCGTGGAGGTTCCTCAATCATTGCATTCGCAGTTCCAGAAGTGGACTATACGAATTTTCAGATTGTGGCATCTCACAGTGATTCACCTTCCTTTAAAATTAAGGAAAATCCTGAAATGTTGACGGACAGTCATTATATTGAGCTAAATGTAGAGAAGTACGGAGGCATGATTTATGCACCGTGGCTTGATAGACCATTATCTGTGGCTGGTCGAGTGATAGTGAATCACAATGGCGCACTAGAAAGCAGATTGGTGAACATCGATAGAGATCTTGTTATGATTCCCAATGTGGCAATTCATATGAATCGAGAAGTTAATGAGGGATACAAGTACAATGCTCAGAAGGATATGATTCCGCTGTTTGGAGAAGAGACAGCAAAGGGACAGTTCATGAAGCTGGTTGCTGAAAATGTAGACGCAAAGGAGGAAGAAATTTACGGGAGCGATATATTCCTATATAACCGTGTAAAAGGAAGCATCTGGGGAGCTGGTGAGGAATTTATCTCATCAGCAAAGCTGGATGATTTAGAATGTGCTTACACTTCGATGAAAGCATTGATAGATGTGACTGCTGGGAAGCAGAATTGTATGATGCAGGACGATAGTAGATGTCAGGAAATGAAGAGCTTTAGTGATTGGAAGCAGAATCCAAGCATCTTAGTCTGCGCTGTCTTTGATAATGAAGAGGTGGGGAGTCAGACCAAGCAGGGAGCGGCATCCACATTTGCATATGATGTTCTTCATAGAATCAATGGAGCTTTTAAGAATGGACAGGAGGATTATTACCGGACAATCGCTCAGAGCTTTATGGTATCTGCGGACAATGCGCATGCGGTGCATCCGCATCATCAGGATAAAGCAGATCCGACGAACCGTCCTTATATGAATCAGGGGATTGTAATCAAGTATAATGCCAACCAGAAATACACAACGGATTCCATATCTGCGGCTGTGTTTAAGAGTATCTGTGCAAATGCATCTGTTCCAGTACAGTCCTATATAAATCGTTCTGATATAGCAGGTGGTTCGACATTGGGAAATATAGCCAATAGCCACATTTCCCTGAATACAATTGATATTGGTTTGGCACAGCTTGCCATGCATTCTCCGTATGAAACAGCAGGTGTTAGAGATATTGCTTATCTGAGACGAGGATTAGAAGAATTTTATGGTACACACATTGCTAAGAATGAACAGGGTGCTATTACTTTGGCATGAAATCGTTGATTTCAGTATATTTCGTGTTGTCCGTATAATCCCACCATTCACCGGAGTAGCCCTTAAAGTCATGAGCGGTCATGATAGATTCCAGAAGCATAGCGTGTTCTGCGGCAACAGGATCAACGTCAGAATAGTTCCGGTCTGCCAGTGTGCTGAAATCATCGAATGCAGTAGGCATCAGGACATCAGAACCGTCCAGATTGACCAAGGTGATATCCATGGTTCCACCAAGGTTATGTCCAGCCATACCTTTCGCAGGGTTTGCAACATAGTTGGCATCTGGATAAACCTTCCACATAAATTCTTGAGCATAGAATGGTCGGTAGGCATCCCATATTTTAATACGATAGCCAAGTTCCTTTAATTCTTCCTGTGCAGCTTTAAGTTTCACAACAGTTCCATAACGAAGGTAGGCATCTGTAAAATCATAGATAACCTGACCAGTGAAGTTATCAGCAGTTGCATAGCGGAGATCGACCACAATGTCTGGAATATAGTCGAGAACACGAACATATTCATTGATATCAGACGGTGGAACTGCTGTGGTTGGTTCAGCGATTGTAGTTTTTGTTTCTGTTGTTGTTTCAGGCTCAGTCATTACTTCTGAAGAAACAGACGGATCTGTAATTGACTGATTAGAAGATGAATTTGCAGAACATCCTGCGATACAGCATACAATAGAGCATAGTATCATTATTATTGATATAATATGGTGTTTATTTGATTGGTACATGAAAAATCTCCTTACTGGAATTGTGTGGGTAATAGAATCTTTATTGATAATAGTATAATAAACAGCTTTTTTTTCAACAGACACAGATATGTAAGATAAACTTTAAAAATACGTTTCTGTTCAATAGATTTATAGCAACAGGAATACGATAAAAATGAGAAATATATTGTGAAGAAAATAGATTTAAGAGATAAAAAAGTAATTGCAGTCATTTTAGTGGTTATTGCGTGTATAATCTTAGCTGGAACTGGAATTGCACTTAGACAGGTAGGTAAATCGAAGTCTACAGGAGCAGAAACTGTTAACCAGCAGATAGATAGGAGTGAGATGGAATCATCCTTAAGTGTAGAAAATACGACGCAGGAAGAAGAAAAGACAGAAACAGAAGAGGATACAGAAAACAATACAGAAGAGACGTCAGAAGAAACGTCACAAGAACCAGAAACTGAATCCATAGAGATAACAGAAATTGTGCAGGAAGACACGGAGGCAGTAACAGAAGCATCTGTTCAGGAGGAACCGCTAGACTTTGTGACATATATGGATGCAGCAGCATATACTTCTCAGTTGATTGTTGTGTCATCCTATGGTTCCTCTGCAACGGTTACGATGCACCAGAAGGATGGGAATGGAGTATGGTCACAGGTGATGAGTACAAGTGGCTATGTAGGAATGAATGGTGTCGGTCAGGCATCGGAAGGCTCCTATTATTCGCCGGCAGGAACATATACATTAAGTAGAGCTTTCGGTGTCTCGGCGAATCCAGGATGTACCATTGGATACACTCAGGTGAATGATTCTCATTACTGGGTAGATGATCCAAATTCTGCTTATTATAATCAATTTGTATCTACCAGTCAGATTCCAGCATCAAACTGGACATCGGCAGAACATTTGATAGATTATCCAACACAGTATGCATATGCAGTGGCAATTGATTATAACACGTCCTGTACACCAGGGGCGGGGAGTGCATTCTTCCTTCATTGTTCCAATGGGGGAGCAACAGCAGGCTGTGTAGCGATTCCGAGAGGGGATATGATATATGTGTTGACACATCTACAGTCAGATTGTAGAATCGTGATTCAGTAAGAGAAAAAGGGAGACATACATGAAGATATATATGGCGCCAATGGAAGGATTGACGGGCTATATTTACCGCAATGCTTTTGAGAAGTATTTTGGAAATGGAAAAGTAGATAAGTACTTTATTCCATTTATTTCACCAAATCAGTCACAGAAGTTTTTAGCTAAGGAAATTAAGGATGTGGCTAAAGAACATAATCAGGGGATGTATGCAGTTCCCCAGGTCATGACTAACCGTCCAGAAGATTTTATCTGGACAGCGAAAGAGATGTTTCATCATTACGGCTATGAGGAGATTAATCTAAATCTGGGGTGTCCCTCAGGTACGGTTGTTTCTAAGTTTCGTGGTTCAGGCTTCTTAGCAGTTCCAGATCAGCTGGATGCATTTTTGGATAAGGTAATGAATGATCCATTTATTCTGGGTTCAGAAAATGCAGGAAAACCAATCAAGGTCTCTTTAAAGACCAGAATCGGAAAAGAAAGTCCAGAGGAATTTCCAAGACTTATGGAGATTTATAATCAGTATCCTATTGAAGAGCTGATTATTCATCCTCGTGTACGTACAGATTACTATCGAAACAGCGTGAATCTGGATGCATTCGCATATGGATTAGAGATTAGTAAGAATCCAGTCTGCTATAATGGAGATATATTCACAAGACAGGATTTACTGGGATTTATGAAGCGTTTTCCATCGGTAGATCGGTTGATGATTGGACGTGCATTGATTGCAGATCCGGGTTTTATTGATGTGCTGACTGCAGAGAATCCTGCAGATTATGTGCGGGATTTAGATGTAGATAAGAAGCGGATGAAACAGCTGCATGATCAAGTCTATGAAGAGCGCCTAAAGATCATGTCAGGCGATAAGCATGCAATTCATCGAATGAAGGAAATGTGGAGTTATATGGAACAGACTTTTGAGGATTCCAAAAAGGATGTGAAGCGCATCAAGAAGGCGCAGAAGATGGCAGATTATCAGGATGCAGTCAACATCTTCTTCGCACAGTCAAAGTTGGTAGAACAAGAGTTTATGAACTTTCATGGGAATGCGGGCGGTAAGTTTTAACATTATATAATTAAGTGAAAATGGATATTTACCTAATTATTGAAATGTTTTCTATCATTTACTTGACATGTGTGGATAGAACAGTTATTATCTTAACAAGCAAAGGCGCTTAAGAAGATTTTTCTTAAGCGCCTTTATGTTATATGTATGATGTTTTAGGATTACAAGAGTTGCAAAGCAACGTAGTAATCCGTATGCATCAGTCAGGGGCAAAATACCTTTTGACCCTGACGTCATATGTATGAATACATAAAAGATGCAAATGGGTATTGATAAGGCAAGAATAAATGGAATGAGGTTATGGAACAAAGACGTTTCTATCACTGTGCTATGATAAATGGTGCAGATGACGGAAATGTCTTTTTTCAATATATAGGAAATTGCATTTCCTATATATTTTGAAAAATGGAGAGTAAGAGTGAAAAATCTTATGTGATAAATTTTCACTCGACAAGTTTGAACTGCGCACAAACTTGCACCATTAGCTGGCTCCTAAATATAAGTCGCAGCATGAGGTGAGAGTATGATTAAACTGGAAAATGTTAATAAAAGCTTTGGCGATTTGCATGTGTTAAAGGATGTGAATCTAGAAGTCAAAGAGGGAGAGAAGCTGGTTATTATTGGACCATCAGGATCAGGAAAATCCACAACGGTTCGTTGTATTAACTTCTTGGAGGAACCAACCAGTGGAAGTGTTTATATCAATGGAGAGAAGATTACAAGTAAGAATAAGACGAGAATTGTCAGAGAGACCACTAGCATGGTATTTCAGCAGTTTAATCTTTATCCACATATGACCGTATTAAAGAATCTGACGCTGGCACCCATGAAGCTGCATCATAAGTCGAAGAAAGAGGCAGAAGAACTGGCATATCATTATCTGGATGTAGTTGGATTAAGAGATAAGGCACATGTGTATCCAACAACACTTTCTGGTGGCCAACAGCAGAGAATCGCAATTGCTAGAGCATTGTGTGCGCAGACGAAGATCATTCTATTTGATGAACCAACATCAGCGTTAGATCCAGAGACCATACAGGAGGTTCTGGATGTCATGATTAAGCTGGCAAAGGAAAATATTACGATGGTCGTTGTTACCCATGAGATGGGATTTGCAAGACAGGTCGCAGACCGAGTGGTATTCATGGCAGACGGACAGATTATAGAGGAGGGAACACCGGATCACTTCTTTGAAAATCCAAAGAATGAAAGAGTGAAGCAGTTCCTTGGGAAGATTATTCGATAATAAGATTTTAGTAATAGAAGAATGGAATTTAAGAAATTGCGAAACATTTTCAATTTCTTGAAAATATATTTATAAAGGAGAGAGATTATGAAAAAATGGAGAAAATTTGCAGCCGTAGCGCTGACAGTGGTAACAGCAATGAGTGTATTTGCAGGATGCGGTGATGCGAAGACGTCATCAGGAACTACAGCAGAGGCAAAGATTACAGATAGCGAGCTGACTACAGATGTGAAGGCAATTAAGGACAGAGGCGTGTTAAAGGTTGGAGTTAAGAACGCTGTAATCGGATTTGGTTATCAGGATGCATTGACCGGAGAATATTCAGGTATGGAAATCGAGCTTGCAAAAAAAATTGCAGAATATATTGGTGTTGATGTTGAATTCACAGCAGTAACAGCAGCAACACGTACAGAACTTCTTGATTCCGGTGATATTGACTGCGTACTTGCAACATTTACAATTACAGATGAAAGAAAGAAGAGCTGGGATTTCACAACACCTTACTTTACAGATCATGTTTCGGTATTAGTTGAGAATTCAAGCAACATGAAGTCATTGGCTGATATGAAGGGGAAGACAGTTGGTGTATCTTCTGGTTCTACATCTGCTAGATCATTGGTTCAGGCAATGATTGATAATAAGGTTATCACAGGAGAAGGGTTCAGCAAAGAAACATTTGATGCGGCAACATGGACAGATGGAGTATCTTTCAAACAGTATGATGATTATCCAACAATTTCAACCGCTTTGAGTGCAGGTGAGGTTCAGGCATTCTGTGTGGATAAGTCTATCCTTGCAATTTACAATACAGGAAGCCGTTCATACATTAGCGAAGAATTTGCACCACAGGAATATGGAATTGCAACAAAGAAGGGGTCTACATTCTCAGAATTGACAGAGAAGCTTGTAAAAGAATGGCTAAGTGATGGCACAATTAACGGACTGATCACAGAAAATAAATTGAACTAAATTCAATGAATTGAGAGGCAGGTGTAACGTAATGACAGAAATATTTTCAGCAGAGGCATGGCAGAAGGTGTGGCAGTTTAGAGGAACATTTCTTTTAGGACTTGGAACTACAGTGAAACTGGCGCTCTTTGGAGTTTTGCTTGCATTAGTCATTGGAATTATCGTTGGGCTGATGTCCACGAGCGGAAGCAGAATATGGAAGGTCATTGGGCGCATTTACGTAGAATTCGTGCAAAATACTCCCCTGCTTCTGCAAATATGTTTCCTGTACTATGCACTGGCATTCTCGGGACATAGTATGGGAATCCTTGTGACAGGAATTATTTCCCTTGGGGTGTATCACGGGGCTTACTGCGCAGAGGTTATACGTGCAGGTATCGAGGCTATTCCCAAGGGACAGTTTGAGGCAGCACAGTCGCAGGGATTTAATTATCTGGAAAGAATGTATTATATTATTCTTCCGCAGAGCATGAAAATCATTCTACCACCAATGGTCAATCAGGTCGTGAATCTTGTTAAGAATACTTCCTGTTTATATATCATTGGCGGTGCAGATTTGATATCACTGACCTACAGTTTTGTGACAGGCGTAAATACAGGTGGCGCCTACGCACCAGCATATTTAGTCAGTGGGCTTCTTTTCTTTATTGTATGTTTTCCGCTGTCAAAGATTGCGGGAGTATGGGAAGCAAACCTAAAAAGAAGAGATCAGAGAACAGTCATTAAAAGAAGTC
>JAQUVV010000087.1 GCA_028693195.1 Lachnospira sp. | reverse complement strand
GCGAATATCAGTAAGAAGTCTTGTGGAATTCATTCTTCGGGAAGGCAGTATCGATAACCGTACAGGCGGAGGTTCTGTGGATGTGAAGCTGATGCAGGAAGGTACGCGTATGCATAAGAAGATTCAGAGAAGTATGGGGAGTGCATACCGTGCAGAGGTTCCGTTAAAGATGATCATACCTATGGAAAGCCCAGAGCATATTCCTTATGAAATCAAGATAGAAGGCCGAGCAGACGGGATTATTGGCGATGTAGAAGAGGATGAAGAGGGGGAAAAGCAACCGATTTCAGATGTGACCATCGATGAGATCAAGACGGTTCAGAATGACGTGGAACAGATGAAAGAACCGGTGGTGGTTCATTTGGCACAGGCTTGTGTGTATGGTTATATTTATAGTGCACAGAAAAATCTGGACCGAATTACGGTTCAGATGACTTACTGTAATCCTGAGACGGAGAAAATCAAGAGATTCTCTCATGAATATACATTTGAAGAAATTAAATACTGGTTTGAGCAGCTGCTGGGAAAGTTTACAAGATGGTCAGATTTTATATTCGAGGAGCGGGAAAAGAGACAGCGCTCTATTGAAAAACTGGCATTCCCTTTCGAATATAGAGATGGGCAGAGAAGCCTGGTGGTGAGTGTATACAAGACCATAGAGACAGGAGGGAATCTGTACATTCAGGCGCCGACTGGTGTAGGAAAGACCATATCTACAGTTTTTCCGGCAGTGCAGGCAATGGGACAGGAGTATATCGATAAGATATTCTATCTGACGTCGAAGACAATTACAAGGACGGTGGCTGAGGAGACTTTTGATATCTTACGTGAAAATGGATTGGCAATCCGAACGGTAACGTTAACGGCTAAGGATAAAATCTGCCATTTGGATGAAAGGGATTGTAACCCGGTTATCTGTGAATATGCAGAGGGACATTTTGACAGAGTGAATGATGCAGTCTATGACCTGGTGACCCATGAATCAGTGATTAATAGAGGTAAGATTCTTGAATATTCTGTCAAACATAGAGTGTGTCCGTTCGAGATATCACTGGATGTGTCTTATTGGTGCGATGGTATTATCTGTGATTATAATTATGTGTTTGATCCAAATGCATCGCTAAAGCGGTATTTTGGGGAAGGAAGCAAGGGCGATTACGCATTTTTAGTGGATGAAGCACATAATCTTGTGGACAGAGCACGGTCCATGTATAGTGCAGTGTTGATAAAAGAAGATTTTTTGGCAGTGAAGAAGCTGGTCAAGGACAAGGATAAGAAGCTGGCGGCAAGTCTGGAACGCTGTAATAAGAATCTGCTGGAGTATAAGAGACTTTGTGACTCATATCGAGAGATGACTTCTATGGGACAGTTTCCCCAGGCATTAGAGCGCTGTATGAATCTGATGTCTACCTATATGGAACAGCATAAGGGACAGCATGTAGAAGATGAATTGGTGAATTTGTTTTTTAACATTAGACATTTCTTGAATATGTATGACTGTATGGATGAAAAATATGTCATTTATACAGAGCATGATGATGAGAAGAATTTTTTGATTCATCTTTATTGTGTGGATCCTTCAGGAAATATTGGAGAGCGATTAGCTCAGGGAAGAAGTACAGTGTTTTTCTCAGCCACGTTACTGCCAATTAATTATTATAAGGATATGCTTTCTGGAAATAGAGAAGATCGGGCGGTTTATGCGAACTCCCCATTTGATACAGACAACCGAAGAATTATTGTTGGAAGAGATGTGAGCAGCAGATATACCAGAAGAAATCGGGAAGAATATCTGAAAATGTGCAGATACATCTATGAGACGGTGAATGGGCATGAAGGGAATTATATGGTATTCTTTCCGTCCTATCGTTATATGGAAACCATATTTCAGCTATATATGGAACAGTATCCGTGCAATGAAATAAATCTAAGTGATTTGTCGGAGGACGGGCACGAAATAGAAACATTATTTTCCAATGGGGTCAATGTTATGATGCAGAAATCTTCTATGAAGGAACATGAGAAGGAATCGTTTCTGAAGGTGTTTCGGCAGGGAAGTATAGGTAATCAAGGAAAAGAAGGAGATTCAATAAACATAAAACAGGCACTGAAAGAGAGGAAATGTATATGTGCAAGTTCAGTTGTAGGCTTCTGTGTGACAGGAGGTATCTTTTCCGAAGGGATTGATTTAAAGGATGATAGTCTGGTGGGGGCAATTATCATAGGGACTGGATTGCCAATGATTTGTCGGGAAAGAAATATTCTTCGGGATTACTTTGACCGGAATGACATTGATGGATATGCATATTCATATATTTATCCTGGAATGAATAAAGTTTTGCAGGCGGCAGGACGTGTGATTCGTACTGACCGTGACAGAGGAGTAATTCTGCTGCTGGATGACCGGTTCGTAAATGAGGAATATGAGCAGCTTTTTCCAAGAGAGTGGGATGAAATCTATCCTGCCACAAGAGACAGGGTCGGAGAGATTGTAAGAAAATTCTGGGAAAACAAAACCTTCAAAAATGATGCAAATTAAAAGAGAATATAGTATACTATAAATATCTAAACAAGTTCGGTTATGGTTATGATAGCAATAGATGATTACGATAATTAATATGGAGCGTAGCTATGGGAGAAGAACGAAAAAATATGATTTCACAATATATTGCAAATGGTGGAAGCAGGGAACAGTGGAAAGAGTTGGGGTTTGATTATCTACAGTTTATTGAAATCCAGAAGGGGATTGAAGACGGTGTAGATGTAACCTTATATGCTGATCCAGCTTTTAGTGCTGCACAGATGAAGTCTATTAGACTGGGACAGAAGGCAGGACTGGATGTGACCAGAATTGCTAATCCAGATTATGATTTTATGCAGATGGAAGAGATAAAGGCAGCAATTGTTGCAGGAGTAAGTCTGGGAGATATTGAAGATCCAAGGTATGATTATTCGGTAATGAGGGAAATCAGACTGGGTGCAGAAATCCGTTATGACATGAGCAGATATGCATTGATGGGGTATTCCGGGAATGTCTTGAGACAGATTCGCTTTGCCAGAAAAGCAGATATAGATATCTCGTTTTTTGTGAAAGAAGGATTTGATGAGCACCAGTTGAATGAGTTAAGACTGGGGATAGAGCATTGTGTGGATGTGACCAGATATATGCTTCATGAATATACAGGGGAACAGATGAAACAGATTCGTTTGGGAATGGAAGCTGGAGTAGATGTGAGCCAATATGCACTTCTTGGATTCTCATCGGGTCAGATGGAGCAAGTACGTCTGGGAATGGAGCATGGAGTAGATGTATCTGTCTATGCAGATCCTTTTATTGATGCTATCGAGATGAAGGAGATGCGAATCAATCTGGAGAAGGATGATTCGGCATATTCACTAGATGAGATGCAGAGTCAGCAGATCTTGATTGGACTATCTCAGGGATTAGATGTAAGCGTCTATGCAGATGCGAAGTATGATTATTCACAGATGGAACAGATTCGAATTGCCTTGGAACATCATATCGATCCATCGCGGATGCTGGATAATCATCTTAGCAGCAGACAGATGGAGGAAATCAGACGGGATTTAGAGAAGAATGTCTGAATTTATCATCATATTCAACATATGGAGATATTATGGAATAGAATTTAAGTTTCTTACACGAATATAAGCAGAATAGGAGTTGCGTATGGACGTATCAGAACTGCTCAAGGATCTGGAACAACTGAATATAAAAGATATACAGGTTGATATATCCAGTGATCAGATGACAGCATCAGTCTGCCTTCGAAGAATTTCAGATGATGCTTTATATACATACGAAGATATTATGGATAAGCTGTCAGAAGCCGGTGTGAAGATGGGCATAGATGAGGGTAGAATCCTGGATATAATAGATAAGAAAATATATGATCAAAGAGTTGTGGTAGCAACAGGAAAGCCGCAGGAACAAGGCAAAGATGGTTATTATGATTTCTTCTTTGATGTGAATTATAAGAATAACAATAAGCCAAAGCTTCGTGAAGATGGATCAGTGGATTATTTTAATACGAAGCTCTTTGAACGGGTGGAAGAAGGAGAGAAGCTGGCAGAGTATCATCATCCGACCAAAGGAGTATTTGGCTATAATGTGTGTGGAAAGCTTCTGACACCAAAGCCTGGAAAACCGAAGTCTAGACTACGGGGAAAAGGATTTACAGTATCAGAAGATGGAAACAGTTATTATGCTGCATTTACTGGAAAAGTAGAATATCAGAATTTTGATATGAATATTAGCAATATATTCGACGTGACGGGTAATGTGGATTTGAATGTTGGCAATATAGACTTCAATGGAGATGTGAATATTACTGGACATGTGATATCAGGTATGACAATTCACGCCATGGGAAATATCTATATTGGTGGTCATGTGGAAGGTGCCAATATATATGCAGGCAAAGACATTATATTTAATGGTGGAGTGAATAGTAAAGGCGCTGGACGTATTGAAGCAAAGGGGAATATCTCTGGAAAGTATTTCGAGAATGCCAATGTGTATGCGGATGGTGATGTGAAGAGTGGATACTTGTTGAATTCTACCATTGTTGCCAGAGGAAAGGTGATTGTTGAAGGAAAGCATGGATCAATTATGGGCGGAGACGTAACTGGTGTCATGGGAATTGAAACCGTGAACTGTGGGCATGTATCCACAACAAAGACAGTCCTTCGAGTTGGTGCAACAAAGGAAATTCGCAAAGAGTATGCAGATGAGATTCTGCGTCTTAAGGATATTATTGCAGAAATAGAGATGTATACATCTGCGTTGAAGAAGTATGAGAAGATTAGAGAAGTCAATCCAGAGAAGTTCGATCAGGCAGCATATACGAAGATATTCCAGTCTAAGATTATTAAGAATGCAGAGAAAAATAAACTGGATGAGAAGTGCAGAGGATTGTTAGAGCAGATGAAGGATTCTGCAAGGGCACAGGTTCGGGTGGATAAGAATATTTATCCTGGATGCAGGGTGTTTTTGGATGATAAAGTGTATGCCGCAGAGGAAGCATTTTCACATCTATTGATAAAGAGATATAATGATAATGTGATTGTACAGAGTATTGACGAATAGTAATACAGAATAATGAAGGAGAAATCAATTCATGATAGAAGAGGTAGTATCAGTTGAACTGCCAGTACATGAACGGCTTATAATTAAGAAGAATAGATTAGAACCGAAAGAGATGACTGGAAGAGAAAAGCGAATATCCATATGTACAGGAACGCATGGAGATGAATTGGATGGACAGTATGTGTGCTATGAAATTGTTCGCAGAATCAATCAGCATCCAGAATGCCTGAAAGGAATAATAGATATATACCCATCAGTGAACCCATTGGGGTTAGATACGGGAACAAGAGGAATTCCCATGTTTGATTTGGATATGAACAGGGTGTTTCCAGGTGATAACAATGGTGCAATGGCAGAATATATTGCGTCAGGAATTGTGAATGATATTATTGGAAGTGATATATGCTTGGATATTCATTCAAGCAATATTTTTGTGAAGGAAGTTCCGCAGGTTCGATTAAATGAAGAAGATTCTGATAAACTTTTACCTTTTGCGAAGATGATGAATGCAGATTTTGTATGGATTTATTCGTCTATTACAGTCTTGGAGGCAACACTTGCATACAGTTTGAATCATATGGGTGTTCCAACACTTGTGGTGGAAATGGGGGTTGGGAATCGAATTACCAATTGCTACTGTGAGCAGATTCTGGATGGAATCTTTCATATGATGAAGGAGATGGGAATCTGGACAGGGGACACGAAAGAAGTTCAGCCACCAATTATCTCGACAGAAGGAGAGGTTCGATTTCTGTCGGCAATGGAGACAGGAATCTTTGTTTCGGCGATTGAGAACACAGGAACTGTAGAGATGGGAGCTCATATTGGTGATATCATTGATCCCATAGAAGGAAGAATATTGCAGCATATTGAATCTCCAATCAAGGGGATTGTATTTACAATCAGAGAGAATCCAGTCGTATACAAGGGGGCGCTGCTTGCTAGAGTATACGGAGGAAGGAATTGATGATATATGAAGAAGGAAGTTTTGTTTTCATTGAAGGGTCTTTATAGAGAACCCTTTGAAATAGAAGGGTATCGTTTTGGTGGAGGAGAAAAATCCGCATGTATTGTTGGTGCTATGCGTGGAAATGAGATGCAGCAGCTTTACATATGTTCACAGCTAATTAAGGTGCTGAAGGAATTGGAAGCTCACGATGCAATCAGCCATAATCATGAGATTCTAGTGGTTCCATCCGTGAATCAGTATTCTATGAATGTAGGAAAGCGGTTCTGGGCATTAGATAATCAGGATATTAATCGTACATTTCCAGGCAATTCAGAAGGTGATACAACGAAACAGATTGCAGCAGCATTGTTTGAGCAGGTTAAAGGGTACAGCTATGGCATGCAGTTTGCCAGCTTCTATATGCAGGGGGATTTCATTCCGCATGTACGAATGATGGAGACGGGGTATCAGAGCGCCAGTCTTGCCAATCTTTTTGGTTTGCCTTATGTGGTGATTAGAAAGCCAAAGCCAATGGATACCGTAACTTTGAATTATAACTGGCAGATGAATGGAACCAATGCATTTTCGATTTATACGAATAGTACCGATGCTGTTGATGATAAATCTGCACGTCAGGCGGTGTCATCCGTACTACGATTTCTGACCAGAATGGGAATTGTAAAGTATAATAATCATAGCGGATATATTGCCAGTGTGATTAATGAGTATGATCTTCTGGCGGTAAAAACATATGATGCGGGTTTTTATCGTCGGCTAAAGAATCCGGGAGACCCTGTAAAACATGGAGAAACAATTGCAGAAGTGATTGATCCACATGAGGGAGAGGTGACAAGTCAGATTATATCCCAGACAGATGGAATTGTATTCTTTGCCCATACGGCGCCAATGGTGATGGGAAATGAAGTTGTCTATAAGATTATTCGAAGAATGCATGAATAAATAATAAGATTTATTCATGTATTATGTTGAAAAATGTTCATAAAACATAGAAAAGGGTGTGCAGGATTGACCTTGTTTCTTTTCAAGTGTTATGATAAACTAGTGTAGCCTAAAGCGCAAAATAATATAAAACCATATAATTATCAAAGTATCTTTCAGAATCATAGGGAGATAACAATAGGAGGAAGAATGAGCGGCGTTAAAAGAGTTTTCGTTGAGAAAAAAGAAGCTTTTGCTGTTAATGCAAAGGAACTTCATGAAGAAGTAACAGGATACCTTGGAATTAAGACAATTTCGAAGGTAAGGGTATTGATTCGTTACGATATCGAGAATCTTTCAGAGGAGACCTATAAAAAGGCACTGACAACAGTCTTTTCAGAACCACCAGTAGATGATGTATATGAGATGAGTTTTGATTCAGCTGCTGATGATTTCGTATTTTCAGTAGAGTATTTACCAGGTCAGTTCGACCAGAGAGCAGATTCTGCAGAACAGTGTGTAAAGTTCTTTAATGAGAATGAGACACCTGTGATTAAGACTGCTACAACATATGTAATTTCTGGCAAGCTCACAGAAGATGAGAAGGCAAAGATTAAGGAATTATGTATTAACCCAGTAGATTCAAGAGAAGCATCCAGTGAACTGCCTAAGACTCTTGTAACAGAGTTTGCAGTACCAGCGGATGTCATTATTTTTGATGGTTTTATAGATATGGCAGAGGATAAGCTGAAGGAATTATATGATTCTTTAGGTCTTGCCATGACATTTAAGGATTTCAAGTTCATTCAGGAGCATTTTGCTGCAGAAGAGAAGAGAAATCCATCTATGACAGAGATTCGTGTTCTGGATACTTATTGGTCAGATCACTGTCGTCATACAACATTTGCAACAGAATTAAAGAATGTAACATTTAAAGAGGGCTTCTACAGAGCACCTATGGAAGCAACTTACAACAAGTATCTTGCGGATAGAAGTGAAATCTACAAGGGACGTAAGGATAAGTTCGTATGCCTTATGGATCTTGCGTTGATGGGAATGAAGAAGTTAAAGGCTGAGGGAAAGTTGGCAGATCAGGAAGAATCTGATGAAATCAATGCCTGCAGCATCGTAGTTCCAGTTGAAATCGATGGGAAGACGGAAGAGTGGTTAGTAAACTTCAAGAATGAAACACATAATCATCCTACAGAAATCGAACCATTTGGTGGCGCTGCTACATGTCTTGGTGGAGCAATTAGAGATCCATTATCAGGACGTACTTATGTATACCAGGCTATGCGTATCACAGGTGCAGCAGATCCAACTGTTCCTATTTCTGAGACACTTCATGGTAAGCTTCCTCAGAGAAAGCTAGTTACAGGAGCAGCGCATGGCTATTCATCATATGGTAACCAGATTGGTCTTGCAACAGGATATGTAAAAGAAATCTATCATCCAGATTACGTTGCAAAGCGTATGGAAATCGGTGCTGTTATTGCAGCGGCTCCAAGAAATGCAGTTCAGAGATTAACATCTGATCCAGGAGATATCATTATCTTACTTGGTGGACGTACAGGCCGTGATGGCTGTGGTGGTGCTACAGGATCATCGAAGGTTCATACACAGGAGTCATTAGAGACATGTGGCGCTGAGGTTCAGAAGGGTAATGCTCCTACTGAGAGAAAGATGCAGAGATTATTCAGAAGACCAGAAGTAACAAAGCTTGTTAAGAAGTGTAATGACTTTGGTGCTGGTGGAGTATCAGTTGCAATCGGTGAGTTAGCAGATGGACTTCGTGTGGATCTTGATAAGGTGCCTAAGAAGTATGAAGGTCTTGATGGAACAGAATTATCAATTTCCGAATCACAGGAAAGAATGGCAGTTGTCATTGATCCTAAGGATGTAAAAGAATTTTTAGCATATTCTGCCGAAGAGAACTTAGAGGCAGTTGAAGTTGCAGTTGTAACAGAAGAGCCAAGACTTGTTCTTACATGGAGAGGCAAGGATGTTGTTAATATCTCAAGGGCTTTCTTGGATACCAACGGAGCTCATCAGGAGACATCTGTATTAGTAGATATCCCTGAAAAGGAAGAATCATATATGAAGGCTCAGCCAGTCTCAGATGTGAAGAAGAAGTGGTTAGATACTTTATCAGATTTAAATGAGTGTTCACAGAAGGGTCTTGTTGAAAGATTTGATGGCTCTATCGGAGCGGGTTCTGTATTCATGCCATTCGGAGGTCAGTTCCAGTTAACAGAGACACAGGCTATGGTTGCAAAGCTTCCAGTGCTTAAGGGCAAGTGTGATACAGTTACCATGATGTCTTACGGATTTGATCCATATCTTTCAAAGTGGAGCCCATACCATGGTGCAATGTTTGCAGTGATTGATTCTGTAGCAAAGATCGTGGCAGCAGGTGGTGACTTTAATAAGATTCGTTTCACATTCCAGGAATACCTCAGAAGAATGTCTGAGGACCCATCAAGATGGAGTCAGCCATTCGCAGCACTTCTTGGTGCATATGAAGCACAGTTAGGTTTCGGACTTCCATCAATCGGTGGTAAGGATAGTATGTCTGGTACATTTGAGGATATCGATGTCCCTCCTACACTTTGTTCATTTGCAATTGATGTTGCTAAGGAAAGTGATATCATTTCTCCTGAATT
>JAQUVV010000086.1 GCA_028693195.1 Lachnospira sp. | reverse complement strand
TTTCAAAGTTTCTTCAATAGAATATGCAATCATCGGTTTCCCACAAAACTCCTTGATATTTTTCTTTGGAATACGCTTGCTTCCACCTCTAGCAGTTATAATTGCTATTGTCTTCATGTTCCCATTCTCCTCCATAAATTCTATTCTATAAGTTCTATTTTATTATTGGTTACAGAACTTCTCTTCAAAAGTATGAATAATCTCCGTAAATGCATGATCCGAATCTAACATATATGTAGCTCTTTCCTTTGCTTTTTCTGACATTTCCTGATAATACACTGGATCGTTTAGATAATGAAGCAACTCCTGTGTCATCTGTTCATATGTTTCAACACAGAAATCTGGTCCTGCTCCTAATGCAACGTCTCCATGATTCAATGAAACAGCTGGACATTTCTTATACATCGCCTCAATAACTGATGTTCCTCCACCTGTACGATCTGGATTTACATATAAATCACAACAATCCAAAATCCCCAGCACATCTTCCTGCATACCAAGATTCGTCGAATTCTCAGCCAAAATCTTATGTTTCTGGCACATTGAACCATAGTTATCCATAACTCCAATGACAACAAGGAATGCTCCCAATTCCAATACCGGTTCCACCATTTCAACAAATCGATCATCTATCTCTGACGTCAATCTACCACCAATTACTGCAAGAATTCTCCGATTCGCAGGCAATTTCAAATCATTTCTTGTATACAGATGTTCCTGTTTCTTTAAAGACGATGTAAATCTGCCATAAATCACATCTTCCTGTGTTTTTCCCAGCAATGACAACAAAAGAATATCTTCTTCCGTCAATACCTTTCCCGTCATTTGTGCCGTTGCTTCTGTAAGCGTAATATTTGATGGAACTGTATTGATATTTAAGACTGGAACTACTTTTGCACGCGTATCAGCTAATAGGCTTTGTCCACCAATATTTACAATGTATCCCGGTTTGTACTTATAAATAAACTGTATAAGCTCATTTCCATTCAATACATTAGGCATATTATTTTCAAACTGAATAAAAGGATATTCACTTCCTTCATATGAAATCATTTCTTGTTGTAATAATGTAGTATTATAATTTGCGGATAATGGTTTAATCAATTCTAAGGGAGCCCCACCAAACTGCTCGGCTGTATTCATAATAATAATATTTTTCTCTAGTTCTCTGTGAAGAACTCTGGCTCTATCCATTGTAGTCTTAGTCGGCCCGTGTTTGTAGTCCAAAAATTGCTCGACCATCACAAACACCAACGAATCATTTCTTTCTTCTTTTCTAATCCACTGCAGATTACCCAGCTCTGCCTGATACTCCTGTAGAATCTGGTGATAGATTTCATAATAATATTTCTTAACATTCGGAGCAGAAGTCACTGTTTTCCCAAACATAATTCCGTCCACCTGCCAGAGTAGATAATACTTATTATCCCAAGTGATCTCATCTGTATCTCGTAAAATCTGAAGATACTCTTCGAATACTATTCCCTGTTTTATATGTTTCAAGCAGTCATGACCAAAAACTAGGATTGCACGGTCATTTTTAATGAAACGCAATCGCTCCCAATATTCAATCCACTCTTCTTCAAGGAGTTCCTCACGAATTATTTTATACTCACTCAAGAACTGTATCTTATTCTCTTCCCCATATAATTCCATTCTTTCAACAAAATCATTAAGTTTAACATTCATGCCTAACTCCTTCATCCTAAATTGATTTACGATTTAGCATTACATCGTATATACTCTTTTATTTTTGCTATTTTACACCCATAATCTTAATATAATCTTCTGTCTTGTCTCTCATAATCTGAATCCCCTGTTCCAATTCATCTAGACGATACCGATGTGAAATAAACCTTTCCGGCTCAATTTTCTTTTCTATCAGTCGTTTTAATACATAATGCCAATCATCGTCTGCTTGCTGTGTAAACGATGAATTCCATGTACCACTAAGCTTTTGCTGATTTCTTAAAATCTTCCAATATACATTCTGAGCTAACATCATATCTGAATGGGGATTTCCAATCAGAACAATCTCACCCGCAGTTGTCGTACTGTCTACTGCCTGTGAGAATGTCTCATTCCTGCCCACACACTCAAAGAACACATCCACTCCCGCTCCACCTGTGTGTTGTAAAATCCACTGTTTTACATCCTGCTTTCTACAATCGCAGTAATTTTCCTCTGAGATCCCCAGACGAGTCATCTGCGCTCTCTGAAATTCCTTGTTCCCTATAGCAAAGATATTCTTCATACCACATTCCTTTAGAAACATTGTTAAGAGCAGACCAATGGTTCCCAGTCCGCATACCACAATATTCTGTTCTGTTCTAAGTGAAGTTCTTCTCATAGCATGAACTGCAACCGCCATAGGTTCCAGCATCGCACCTGCTTCGTATGACACATTTTCAGGCAACTCAATCAAGTTATCAACCGGAACTGCCACATACTCTGCAAATCCGCCATCACGGCGAGACCCAAGATAGCTGTAATTCCTGCACATCTCATATTTTTTTTCCCGGCAAGGCTTACATGTACGGCATGGAATCAATGGAAACACCCCTACCCTTCGATTCATCCATAATGAATTTACCGCATTTCCGCTGTTTACCACGCATCCCGAGAACTCATGTCCTGGGATCAACGGATGACAATGTGCTCCAGTCTGATAAATTCTTGGTATATCTGAGCCACAAATTCCCGCTGCCATAACCTTCACCAGCACTTCTGAATCCTTTAATTCTGGTATAGGAACATCTTCAATGCTTAGGTCTCCTATCCCATTTAACACATACGCTTTCATTTTATCTTGTTCTCCTCATTCATATCCGACTTCAATTGATATTAAATGTGATTTTTGGTGTGGAATTCTATAAATTGTTCTAAATCCTGTTTCGTTGTAATCTTAATATTCTTCTCATCTCCTGGAATCATCACAATATCTAAGTCACTCATCATTGCTGGCTCGGAAGAACCATTAATACACAATAATTCCTCTCTGGATAACTTAGTATTTGCTTTCAAATATCTCTCTAATCTGAATACTACCGGTGCCTGCCCCGCATAAATTCTGCTCCGTTCTAACAACTTAGATATCTTCTTCCCATCCTCACTATAATATATGGTATCCTTCATTGGTAGAACTGGCATAACCCCATCATGACCTTCCAATGCCTTTAGGCAATCTGTAATCTGCTCTGTTTTTAAATATGGTCGAGCCGCATCGTGTATCATCACAACTGCATTACTTTCTATTGTATGTTTTCTTATGTCTATTAAACTATTACATATTGAAAGCTGTCTGTTCTGTCCTGGTTTGGAAAATCCCAGAATCTTATTGTGTTCAATTCCATTCACGCTTAAATCATGGATAATTTCGCGCTGCCACAATTCGTCTGCAACAATCTGAATCGCATCAATCATTGGGTGGTCACACAAAGTTCTCAGGCAGTAGGTAATCATCATCTGATGACGTACCCTAATATATTGTTTCGGAATATCATGCCCGACTCTACTTCCAATTCCGCCAGATAAGACAACTGCTATATTCATGTTCTGTCTCCTATCTATCTCACATAAGATTAATCTGAATGTCTAATTACCAGTAATAACCTTTATATTATTTAAAGCTGCTTCCGCACGCTGTGCCGCTTCCTCGGCATTAGTTCCAATTGCAATGACATGTCCAATACGATCACCACTATTTTCTGGTTCTCTAATAATATCGCCATTGCCTTTATATAACTCAACATCTATAATACCGGGCATATTTTGAGCTACATTAATCCCTTCAACTGATTTTATTGTACCTTTTTTTCCTTGAATAAATCTGATTGCGGAACCTCTTTTTTTCTTTATCTCTACATCGACAGTTTTACCTAATAATGTTGAAAATGTACACTCAATCATATCTACGCCTGTAGATAATGGTACCAACTTTGACGTAATAAAATCCCCACCGAGTCTTGCCGCTATTTCAACAACTTTTACCCCGCATGGCGTAATCTTTAACTCAGTATGACTTGGTCCATTCTTTATACCAATCGCGGAAATTGCCTCTATTGCCACCTTTTTTATTTCATTTTTTTATCTTCGTCCAACCTAGATGGTTCGGTATGTCCTAACTCAACAAAAAAAGGTAATTCCGTTACTATTTTATCTGTTATTGTAATTATCGTTGTTTCTCCATCCACAGTATAAGATTCAACACTCACTTCTGGTCCTGTCATAAATTCTTCAATTAGAATTTCTCCCTCTCTAGAATACGTATGACAGAATAAATATATATCTTCTAGATTAGGATTTTCGCTCTTATCAAGGAATATAACACCTCTACTAGCCGCGTTATCTGCTGGTTTAACTATGAGTCTATTTTCCATTTTTAATACTGCAAGTTTAAATTCTTCTAATGATAAAGCCACCTGGAACTCTGGTATCGGTACCCCATGTTCTTTCAAACAACGTCGCATAGCGGCCTTGTTTGTAGCACAAATGGAACCTTCGTAACTAATATCTGTTTTTTTCCCTAACTTCTCATTCACCCATGATACTGTCCGCACTGGCATATCGCTTGTGGAAGTTATAATGTAATCTGGTTTATATTGAAGTGCCGCCTCATATACCGCCTGTTTATCAATCGTACTTATACATAGAAATTGATCTGCATAAGGAATCCCTACTGCCATATCATCATAATCCAAGACATATACATATAAACCATGTTTCTTCGCCGCTTTTATCGCTGGAATTTGTAATCTACTTGCTCCTAAAATGAAAATTTTTTTCATATTTTATTTTTCTTCAAAATACAGATAATCAGCAACTAAACATTTCATGTTTCAAAAAGTTAAACTAAAAATCCAATTTTCTAATATTTTGAATGGTCTCCTTATAAGATAATCTATCTTGATCCTTAAACAGCAATGTCGTTCCCAGAACAAATCCATCCACGCCCTTGGGGGCAAATTCCAAAATCTTACTTGCACCACAAGCTCCATCCCAGTACAACTGAAATCCCATCTCTTCCTTTAGCTTCAACAAACGATCAATTTTCTGCCCCACATAAGGTAAGTACATCTGTCCAGCATTTCCCGGATTTACCGACATTACTAATACTTTATCGACAATTCGAAGCATTTCCATAACTGTTTCAATACTCGTCCCAGGGTTAATTGCAATTCCCGGAATCATTCCTGCCGCAATCACCTTCTGAAGTGTTGTTGACGGATGATACTCTGCTTCTGGATGAATATAAACGGTATCTCCTTTTCGAAGTTGATTTAAGAATAGTTGAATATTCGTATTGGGATGCTCAATCATCAAATGCACATCCAAGGGTTTCTCTGTCGCTGACGCAATATACTTGAGATCATTTAAAGACATGGCATAATTCGGAACAAATCGTCCATCCATAATATCTATATGGAAAGAATCAATTCCTGCCGCTTCTAATTCACGTACTTCTTTTTTTAGATTTCCATAATTAGCACACATCATTGATGCATTTAATTCAAAGTTCATTCGTATATCCTCTGTTCCTTTCTAATTATTGCACTATTCTACATGTGAATTATTGCACAAGATCCATTGGTGTAATTAGCTTTATTTTTTCTTTTTCACTTTGTGCTATCACGTCTTCTGTAAATCCATTCTTAGAGAAAAGATAATAAAAAAGGCTCAATTCTTTTCCTTTCGGCTTAAATTTCTCTTTCATATGTGTAAAATCGGATAAGGCAAACTTTGAATTCTTATACTTACATTCGCCTAAAAGATAGTTTTTCTTCGTATGATCCAATGCCATAACATCAAGTTCGTCTGTCTTCGTCCACCATCTGCCTATCTGAGTAAAATGAAATGGCAGCTTTTCTTCTCTATTTTGTCTTCTTAAGTATTCGATACAAACATCTTCAAACACATGTGAGGTATATACATCAAGCTCCTTGCTCACCACATATTTCCAAATCCCCACTGCATCCCCACTCTCTAATTCCGAGTAATTTGGGAATACGTATGCATACCAGAATCTAAAAAACTTATCCGTAATCTGATACAAACCTCTCTGTATATTGGCATACTCTTTGATTCCATCTTCAACAGAAAATTCTCTTCGAATAATTCCTAACTCAATTAAATTATTTAAATAGGCACTGAGTTTGCTCTTTTCAATCTGTGTCTTTAAAAAAATATCATTTAACTTGGTATTTCCTAACGCTATTGCTTCAATAATTACGTTATAAGTACTCGTTTCTCTTAGTTCCTGACAAATCAAGAACTCCACTTCACTATAAAGCGCACTTCCTCTTGCAAGAATGTTTTCAACGATATTCTCCTCAATGGATTTTTTATCACTAAACTGTTTTAGATAATGTGGGATTCCTCCCAATACCGCATATGTTGTAATCTTCTCCTCTGGCGTATAATTGGGAACAAACTGAACTGCATCAATAAAGCTCATTTCGTTCATCTTCAAAATACCTGTTGCTCTCCCATAAAGTGGATTCTTTTCGGCAAGTATATCTTTCTCTATAAATGACATGGCACTGCCACACAGAATAATCATGATGTTCTTATTTTTTAATGTCTCATCCCACAAATTCTGTAAGATTGAAGGAATTGCAGTATTGTTCTTTACCATATAAGGAAACTCATCAATAACCAACAGCTTTTTCCCAGTTCCTGGCAGCTCCGCTACACTCGACAATGCTTGTTTCCAGTCATTAAATCTCTGGATATACTTTGATGCCGGCATATCCTTTGTTAACACTCTCTCTGAAAACTGTGTTAATTGCTGTGCATCTGGACATTCTGTACAGGAATAAAATACATGAGCTTTGTCCTCACAGAATTTTCTTAATATTTCTGTCTTTCCAATTCGCCTTCTACCATAAAGGACGATAAGCTGTCCATCTCCCTTTTGATATCGCTCCTCTAAAAACTTCAATTCCTCTTCTCTTCCAATAAACATAACGGCCTCCATTGATATAATTACGATTATTATAATTTAAATTATAATTATACATTAGTAATTAATCAAGTAGAAATTGATGATTATCAAACAGAATAGATTTTCCTTTGCGACAAAGTTTTTCTTTTATTTTACTTCATTGATGCATTTAATTCAAAGTTCATTCGTATATCCTCACATTCTTTTCTATATTCACAATCCACAATATGCAATAAAGCTGATATGAATATATTATCATTCATACCAGCTTTAAGCAACCTTGCGGTGTATATTGTATTATTATAAAGAGCTTCTAAACCATCTCCTACTTCTATCCAAATTCATAAATACTGCTGTCTCACTTGTAATATATTTTATTATATGTGAATCTGCATGCTACCCCAAGTGATTTACATCTCATCTGCAGATATAAATTTTTTATCTTACATCAAAAAATTTTTATCTGCATATACAAGCCTATACTCACTTTTATGATTCTGAAAATAAAATGTCATTAACCGTTCTGCCATAAATCCAGGATATCGATTCTGGTACACATCTCCATGTACTCCAATGTGCTCTGCACATTGCATGATAATTGGAAACATCCATCGACACAGTTTATTCAGTATTTCTTTTCTCATAATAAACATATTACACGGTGAATACAGATTTGAGTCTCTAAAAAATGCAATAGCTGACTCATAATCCTCTGGATGGATCTGTTTTAATGCCTGTAGCATGTAATCCCAGTCTGATTCTACATGTCGATTTTTATAATTCTGTTCAATATTAGGGTTTACCAACAAAGGTGTGGATAAAATAACATCAATTTGATTTTCGACCATCACCCCTTCCCAATTATCTTTTAAGATAAAATGTCTCCGGTAATGCTCCATACCAATATATCGATTCTGCGCATGTTTCCATAGCCAATATAATCCTGTCAATTCACAAAATTGCATATTCTTATCTGATATATGCATACCAACGTCATCTCTGATCTCGCAGATTTTACTCCCTGTAAGTGCTGCTCCAACTTGAATCTCTCGTTCATATGATTTCAATATATATTCTGTTTCCAATGGTTTGTCATATACTGATTTCACGACATATATACATGCTATATCTGGGAAATCATTTATCTTGACAAACTCGCATCCACATTCTTTATAATACAGTTTTAAATACTTGTTCCGAAATTCCATATCTAATTCGGGCGTAACTGAAATTATTTCCTTCATTCCCATTCTTGTCAATTGCTCAGACAAGATTCTATGGTACATTCCCCTTGTACCTAAGTATACGGGATAATCTGTATGTAGTATGGTATTTTCATCAAAATGGATAACAGGAACTCCCTCTATCTCTTGAGGATTTAGTTCATCATTGTTAACTAAGTATGCTTCCACACACACATCCATATTCAATTTAGTAAGATACTTGCCAAGCGTTTGCGAACGCGAATGGGCACCTACAATGTAAATTTTCTTCATCTAGAAACACTCCTTAAATCATTTTAAAACAAAATGGATTACATCCTCACATTAGTCCCAATGCTTTCATCGATACATCTGATTTTAACAAAGTTTCATCAACAATTGATATTTTCTCCTCACCATATTGATCCGATAACATCCAATATACTTCTTCTCTAGGCTTTGCGTATGTAATTGCAACGATAATATAATCATAATCCATTAGTTTGATTTTTTCTGGAGATTGTACTGCAAACCCCATATTTGAAAGCTCTTTATAATTTTGATCCACCCACAACACAATTTCACAAAAATGTGTTGATGTCAAATTATTATATAGTCTTTGTCCATATGTCCCAGCTCCATATAGTATCACTTTAGAACCCTTTTTCACTTTTGAAAACGGATATAGGTAATCTAATTGCCAATAATCTTTATAGATACATTCCACTCGTGGAATCATTAAGAATAAAACATATTCTTTCCATTGCCTGCAAACATCATACACATGCGAATATCTTCTCAATTTTTTCAGAGTTGTATGATATAATACTTTAAATCGTTCTCGCTCCTGCGGGTAGTCTCTTTTCTGTTTACTGATTGAATCCATTGTTTGCCTATAATGATACAAACAGTCATGTAAAATGTATATACTACTAACATATAACATACAAGGATAAATACATGCCGCATCTTCTCCCATTATAATTCGATCATCCACTTCCAATTGAAATTCTTCAATGACATCCTTTTTATATAACTTGCCCCATACTGCCGCTGACACTCCTTGCTCATAAAATTTATTTCTTGAAATCATCTGTGGATAAATTTCATTAATCAAATCCTGTTTATGATATATCCCCTCTTCAAAGCAACTATGTACCATTTTTAAGTTATTCTGATTATTTTCAAAATGGTCACACAAAACAATCTGTACATCAAATCGAGAAATGATTTGGTACAGTTTCTCATACATTTGCGGTTCTATCCAATCGTCACCATCAACATAGCCTATGTATTCTCCCTTTGCATACCGCATGCCTGCTTTTCTTGCACTCACAAGTCCACCATTTTTTTTATGAATCACAGCTATTCTAGCATCCGCCAAGGCATATTCATCGCATATCGTTCCTGAATCATCTGTTGAACCATCATCAACTAAAATAATTTCCAGATTATTATATGTTTGATTTATAATACTATCTATGCATTGATGGAGATACTTTGATACATTATATATTGGTACAATTACACTTATCAATAGGAGCCCCCTT
>JAQUVV010000085.1 GCA_028693195.1 Lachnospira sp. | reverse complement strand
ATTCCTTAGGTGACATCGTCAAATCCTCATCCGCCACGCGGATTTTGGCTACTCCAAAGGCAAAATACGGAACATTATTTCCTTCAAATTGTACATAGATACAATCTCTATCATCTATTGTAACTTTTTTAACCTCAGGATAAATTTTCGGTTCAATCGAGTTTCCGATTTTTTGACTTACTTCTCGTAAGGATTCTTCTGTGACTATTTGACCTATCGGAGTTCCATCAGGTTTAACACCAAAATATAGTTCTCCTTTTTGGTGCTTGTTAAGAATCGCACATATGGAATTCATAGCTTCTTTTAGTTCACCAGTCGATTTTTTAAATTCAAGTGTTTCTGTTTCGATTCCTAAATTCATGCCCAATACCCCTTTCTCACTTATTTTCTTTTCTCTAAAGCAATTATCGCGCGTCCATATAATCCCATCTCATACTCATCCATAAGCCCAATCAGAAGTTTCCTGTTTTTTTCCAAAAAGAAAACTGCTTCCTTGGCATTCATCTTTAGTATTGCTGGAAATTTTCTTTCTAATTGACGTATAGTATCTATCGGAAACCCATATTCTACTAAAAAAAGTCCCAATTCGGTTGTAATCCCAAGTTCATAAAATCGAATAATTCCAGACAAGTTGAATTCATCCATTTTATATCCTTTAATTTTTCCCGCTTGCTGATACAGCGATTCAAATAAACACAATAATTTAGGAACTTCATACTCAATAATAGTTCTTATTTGATCAAATGTATTAACATATGCAACATCCATTTTTTCTTCTGACGAATTGATTTCATCTTTTTCTAACTGCTTTATATGATATTCAAGAACGCCCATTGTTCCGTTTATGCTATATGTTGCCAATACTGCATTGTATACAGTTCCCTTGTTAATTTCTAAAATACCTGTTTCAACAAATGATTCCAGCAAAGGTTTTATTAATTTCTTAGTTAAAAAATAGTTGATATTATGAGAATTATCAATTAGTCCAATAAATTTTTCAAAATTACTAGCTTTCATAATATATTTCAAATATCGTTCTTGCTGATCCCTTGGATATAATCTGTTTTTTACAAAAATTGAATTTGGTAAAATCTGTTTATCAAAATTTTCTTCTCTCTCAGATTTTATTTTTTTATTTTTTTCAGACAGGTCTTCAATTTTAGAATTGTCAATATCTGTTTTTAAAATATTTATGTCATCATATGTTTGAAAATTAAGTTGCATTTCGTCTGTTTTTTCTATATTGCGTTGTTTTGCATCAGCATAAAAAACTCGTCCAATTGAATGATGATAGTAACGTCCAGCTCTTCCCTTTATGTTTTTTAATGCAAATGCTGTCATGGTTGTATTTCCAACACTATTATTAATTACAACAACATTTTTTGCATTTGTATTGACACCCTCTATAATTGTCGAAGTACAAAATAGGAAATTAAAATCTCCATTATTAAACATTTTCAGAATTTCATTCTGTATATATTTAGGAAATTTACCATGATGAATACCTATTCCGTTTTCTAAAGCCTTTATTAAACTCCAATATGTCACACTATTTTTATTACTTCCATATTTTACATTATACTTTCTTTTTAAATGATTAATAAATGTTTGAGGTATTTTGCTTTCTTTGCAGTTAATTGATTCAACAATTTCTTTTGTGTATTGCATAGATCTACTTGGCGTTGAGCAATAAAATATTGCTTGTCCTAATTTGTTCTCATACAAATATTTTGCAATTCCACTAACTTTTTCTTTTGTTGTTGGACTTGCATGCTCATATAATTGTATTTTAGACTCACCTAACACAGGATGAAATAATACACTGTTCATTTTCCATGCATCAATTTCAATCCGCACCGTTGGTTCAAATTCCACTTGGAAAGTAGTTATATTATTCAATAATAAAAATTTTTTCATTCCTATTTTAACATTATCTAAATTCAAGTATGGACCTGCTAAATAATACTCTTTCACTTGCTTGGCCAGTAAATACAACGCAATCCGAAACGCCTTTGCTCTCCCCCCTTTATCCTCTTTTGTTTCAATTATTTCCTCAGTATTCTTTACACTGTCTTCATTTTTATCAAAATCTTCATCAATTTTATATACTTCATCAAAAAAGAAAAAGTCTATTTTTAAATTTCCGTTATCTGCCAATAACTTTAATGTTCTTTCTGGGGTAAGTATGAAAATATATTTATTATCACTGCTAACCCCAGAATACACATTGTTTATAACCTTATAATCCAACCGAAAAGTCTGAATTAGATTATTTATACTTTCTGTATTCTCATTCAACAAAGCAATTGTTGGAAATACTAAAAGAATATTCTTATATCTATCTCTATTCAAATATATTATTTCTCTCAATAAAAATGTTTTCCCAAAAGAGGTAGGCGCACTCACTAACATTCTTTTATTTTCAAGAATCATAAACTTATCAACAACTTGCTTTTGTCTTTTATCAAGAAGATTATTACTAAATACTCTAGATCTGTAATAATTTTGAATCGTTTCGTGTTTAATATCATACAAATCATCCTCAGAAAATTCATTTGCAGATATTTTATTCTGTCCCTTTATATATCCGAACATTCTTAACTTTTCAGATGCTTCAAATATAACACTTCTGAACAACTCATTTTTCATATATTCATCATTATCAGAAATATAACATACTAAATCTCGCATTTGCTTTTCTGTATCATCATTACCGTCTTCATACTCGTTTATTAAATCAACCAATTTGTACAAGTATTCCATACTATATTGCCTCCCTCTTTAATTCAATAATCTTATTTCTCAAATAATTTACATCCTTAATGGGGAATATGTAAAATACTAGTTCGTAAGGCAATTCGACCTCAATAGAAAACAACTCATCATCAAACTTTTTTCTTATTTCTTCCACTTCACTAATAATATGCTCTTTTAGTTTTTCTTCATTAGCATAAATATCTTTTGTATACGCAATCAAACATGGGATTTTTACTTTTACATTATTACACTTTAAGTAATTAACTAGCTCATTTATTTTTTTCTCTGCTGAATAATTATTTTTTTGGGCTTCATAACAGATTCTATTTATTTGTCTAAGCATTTTTTTAAGTTCCTCTGTATCACACTTATCAGCGATAAAAAAGGCTGTATCTGCAAAATAATCTTTTTTAAATTTATCATTTAAGTCATCAACAATACTTTTTTTACAATAATCTTTTTTTCCTGCTTTAGCTTGTCCTAACCAGATACAAATGTCTGAATTATCTAAAGTAAAATACAGTGCATCATATCCTGTTATTTCTTTTTTACTCTTTATTTCAGTATGCTTAGCTCTAATTACTAATTTTTCTGCATTTGGTGCATAAGCTTGAATAAAAATATCAAGCAAGACTTCTCCCAATGTTCCGTCTGTATTTGCATTTAATCGTTTTGGAAGTCTTTGACTATACGCATATTTTGCAGCTTCTCGTAAATCATCAAGAATTTCAAGATCTTCATGAAGCTCTAAAACTTCCGATTCAGAAAAAGCATAGAAAATCATATCGTCAATAACTAATTTTACAACATCGTCCATGGATGTTGCTTCTGCTTTGTGCGTGTAACCTCGATAAATATAATTGTGTGTCTGCGGAGAATAATCAATTATAACTGCTTTTAGTTGACTCGTAATCAATTCATCATAGATCTTTCTGTAATTTTTATTCATATTATTTATCCTCCCCAGATAATTAGACCTAAATTTCAACAAATACATTGCTATGTTTAAACCATTCAATTAGAACATATGCATTTATTCCTTTCGAACCACTTCTACAATATCTCCAATATCACATTCCAATGCATTACATATTTTAACCAAAACATCCGTTGTAATATTTTCATTACGTCCTAGCTTAGCCATTGACGCCGTGCTAATTCCTGCTATCTTTGTTAAGTCTTTCTTCTTCATGTCTCGATCTATAAGTATTTTCCATAATTTCTTATAACTCACAGGCATAAATTATTCCTCCAATTGAACAGATAGAAATCTATTTTCGCTATTTTCAAACAAAAACGCTTATAGTTCTATTATATCAAAACAATTTGAAGATACAACAAAATTTTACATCCGCATACTTCATACTTTTATACCCTCTGTAAAATGAACAACTGCCCCCGGCTATACCATAACCGGAATTTACTCTTACACTTATTTTAAAGCGTATTTTCCGAAATATGGCTGTACTTTTTACAGCCACTGGCTTAAATTAGTACAGCCAATAATGAATTTTGGCTATAGAAAGTATTGCCAACAGCACTAATCCTCGAATATTTCATTCCGTCAACATATCTTTTGGCTACAATCGGTATAGCCATTTAACCGATCTGGCTATAAAAAGTACTGCCAACTCGAGACATTGGCTACAAAAAGTGTAGCCAAATGAAATATTTTAGGGGTTTCAGGGGATTTTACCCCCTGACAAGATGCAATAGGACGGCGACGTCTCTATTGCGTATCTTGCCGTGCACTGGCAGAACTTTTTCACATCATTTCTGACATCAACTCCAACAGAATTACAGGGTGATATTCATCACCCTGCTGCTGTCTTTGGCTCATACCTGAAGTATCCAGTTTCTTCCCAAACCTTTTTGTCTGGACAAAAGTAACTGTATTCAGATGAGTCTTTCATCTTGATTGCATGTCCAAATTTTAATATTCCTCTTTGTAATCCAACTCGGATATACTGAGCTTCTTTTCCTGTAGCTCTTGCAATCTCACTAATTGGAACATTCCTACCTGTGAATGGTGGTAGTTCTACTTCATATTTGACTTCTCCCATTCAATTCCTCCTTCCCTTTCTGAGATCTCTTTCAAATCCCATTTTTAGATTTATATTTTCGCTATCTCTAGCTTTTAATTTCTTATTGACGTATCACATTCTATGAATTATTATAAACATATGTTCGATATAATTTTAGAACCAATATTTCCACTTAGGAGGCGTTATACAATGGATATAGATAATATTGGAACCATTTTAAAAGATAGAATTAAAGAACTGGGAATGACACAGGAAGAATTCGCTTTAAAGACAGGGATTGGACTTTCAAGTTTGAAAAAATACATGTCTGGTAAAGTCTTTTATTCCATTGATACGCTTGAACTTATAGCAGAAGCCCTCGATTGCTCCTACGACTTTCTTCTTGGAAAAAGTAAAACTCCCAAACCAGAATTGCATGAAGCAAAAGAAATAACACGACTACACGACAATGCAATCGCTATTCTTCAACGATTTGCAAAACAATATGATACCAATGCTAATTCTAAAAGATATTTGGATACCTTAAGTACCCTAATAGAAATGAATTTCTTAATGGAACGTATTCAAAATTATTTGTTCATTGATTTGAATGAGAAATTGATATATGAGAACGATGAGCCATTGCCACAACCAGGCATTCATATTGGAACTTCCTATTTATCTGTTCCTGATATTGAAGATGCATATTTACTAGGAATCGTTCGAGCATTAGCAGATGCCAAACAACAGATAAAAGAAAAAGAGGAAGCGAAATCACATACTTCCGAGACTAAACATTATCTTGATGAATAGAGTTTCTAACTCTTTCATAATAAATATTTTTCAGAAAGGAATGAATGGTATGAGATTACCAAATGGCTATGGAGGTGTTGTAAAACTCTCTGGCAAGCGACGAAAGCCATATGCGGCAAGAGTGACTGCTGGCTGGCATTTAAATGAGAAAACAGGAAAGGTGGTGCAAGAATATCAGATTCTAGGATATGGAACTACAAAAGCAGAAGCATTACAAATATTAGCAAAGTACAATGATAATCCAATTGATTTATCTGTAATGAAGTTGACCTTTACAGATATTTATGAAAGATGGTCGGAAGAAAAATATCCAACCGTTTCTCCATCTAATGTGAATGGATATAAAGCTGCTTTTGCTTTATGTGATGCTATTGCGGAGAAACCCTTTAAAGATGTGAAATTAGACGATTTACAAAGAGTCGTTGATACCTGTGGCAAGAATTATCCAACACTTCGCAAATTAAAGGTATTATTTAATCAGATTTATGAGTATGCATTAAAGCATGAACTGACTGTAAAGGACTATTCGGAATTTGTAGATATTTTAAAGTACAAGGATAGAAATCCGAACAAGTACGACAGAGATCGTTTTACTCCTGAAGAAGTTGAAAGGGTTTGGACGATGGAGGATGACAAGTATTATCAGGTCGTGCTTATGTTACTGTATAATGGGGTACGTATTTCAGAATTGTTGGATCTAAAGAAAGAAAATATCCACCTTGATGAACAGTATTTCGACGTTATTGACAGCAAAACAGAAAACGGAATCCGTAAAGTTCCTATTGCCGACAAGGTATTACCATTTTATAAGAACTGGTACAACGATTATACCGATTCCAAATACCTACTTCATACGGATGATGGTAAGAAGTTCTCCTATCGCAATTACTATGACAGTTACTTCAAACCCTTAATGACTAATTTAGGCATTGAAAAGACTCCTCACTGTTGCAGACATACCTGTATTTCCATGTTAGCAGATGCTCGCATTGATCAGACTACCATCAAAAAGATTGTTGGTCACTCAGGCGCCATGACGCTAACGGAGAAAGTTTATACCCATATGGATGTGAACGAATTAATCAAAGCCATTAACATGATTTAAGAAGCCATTGTCACTTATACGTTACTTTTATTACAAAGAGGTAATTATCAAATGTCTATTTATCGCAAAAAGAAAGGATGTCTCTCAGACAGATAAATCCATCTGAAAAACATCCTATAAAATTTCTAATATTTGTGTCTTTTAAGTTGCTTTCTTGTTACTTGTTTGTCGCTTGTGTGTTACTTATCTAGCGAAATCAAGCACATTTCAGAGCAACCCACAACTCTTTAAACCCAGTAAATAAGCCATTTTCCAAGTTTCCAAAAGTCCCACATATTATCTCTTTGAGAACTGTGGAGCACGACGTGCGGCTTTGAGACCGTACTTCTTTCTTTCCTTCATTCTTGGATCTCTTGTTAAGTAACCAGCCTTCTTTAAGATTGGTCTGTACTCATCTGAATCTACTTCAAGAAGAGCTCTTGCGATACCGTGTCTGATAGCACCAGCCTGGCCAGTGTATCCGCCACCGTGTACGTTAACGATAACATCAAACTTCTCTGTTGTCTCTGTAGCTGTTAAAGGCTGACGAACAATAACCTTTAATGTTTCAAGACCAAAGAACTCATCAAGTGATCTCTTATTTACTGTAATATTACCATTACCTGGTACTAAATATACTCTAGCGATACTGCTTTTTCTTCTACCTGTTCCGTAGAACTTTGCGTTTGCTTTCTTAGCCACTGTTAATTCCTCCTTAATTGTCCTTTAATTAAAACTTTAAAACTTCTGGTTTCTGAGCTGCCTGATCATGGTCTGGTCCTGCATAAACGTGAAGCTTTGTGAACATCTGTCTTCCTAAAGGTCCCTTTGGAAGCATACCCTTAACAGCAAGTTCAATAACACGCTCTGGCTTCTTAGCCATCATTTCCTTAAGTGTTGTTTCCTTCATACCGCCAACATAATCTGAATGATGGTAGTAAATCTTCTGGTCTAACTTCTTACCTGTAATCTGAACCTTTTCAGCGTTGATTACGATAACGTTGTCGCCACAATCCATAGATGGTGTATAAGTAGGCTTATTCTTTCCTCTTAAAACACTAGCAACCTGAGATGCTAAACGACCTAATGTATAATCTGCAGCATCAACAACATACCACTTTCTCTCGATGCTTGATGCAGTAGCCATATAAGTTTTCATTGGTTTTCCTCCTGAAATATTGCTTAAATGCATAATAATTGTTTTTAGTTAAATGTTATATATTAAATGTTTCTCCGGGGCATGGTGAAACACTTAAATCATTGTCATGTGAGCACACTTACCCGCGTCACGTTTATAAATTATATACTACGTGACCACGTGTGTCAACATTAATTTCCATGAAAATCATTAATATTTTTTACAGTCTTTTTTTACTGTTCTAAAACAAGTAGCGGAAATCTAAAGGATTTTCGAATTTCTCTCTAAACAGTTACATTTCTTTATATATTTTTCTTACATACATCTGCTAGACAGCACCGATCACAATAAGGCTTTGTCCTTGCCGTACAGATTTCTCTCCCATGAATTACCAGTCTATGACAGAAATCACTTCCTTCTTCAGGAGGAATAATCTTCCACAAAGCCATCTCGACCTTTTTTGGCTCCTTGATTCCATCCACTAATCCCATCCTATTTGTCAGGCGAATACAATGGGTATCTGTTACGATGGCAGGTTTTCCATACACATCCCCCATAATCAGATTGGCACTCTTTCTTCCGACTCCTGGCAGCTTCATCAATTCATCGAAATCATCTGGCACCTGACTGTGATACTCGTCTCTTAACATCTTCATGCATGCACTGATATCTCTTGCTTTGCTGGCTCCCAGCCCACATGGACGTACGATTTCTTCAATATCTTTTACTTCGGCACCAGCAAGTGACTGTACAGCTGGATACTTGGTAAACAGCTTTTCCACAATAATATTCACTCTGGCATCTGTACACTGTGCCGCAAGACGAACACTGACCAAAAGCTTCCATGCCTGATCATAATCCAGTGTACAGCCAGCATCTGGATATTCATTTCTCAATCGTTCTATTATTTCTAAAGCGCTCTGCTTCTTCGTCATTCCCCATGTACCTCCTATATGTCAATTAACCTCTAACATTCTTTTAATATACAACATCTATTCCATTGTAAATATATAGTATCATTTCCTACTATTTAATAATGTTGGGATTAAAAGTGATTTTCCCCCAACTGATGCCTGCAAACTGCTACGTTGCTTTGCAACTCTCGCATTTTTATTTAATAGATAAATATAATTTTACAGCCAGACACTGAATAAATCAATGTCTGGCTGTAGAAATAAACCTTGTAAATTATGCAAATAGCTGCATCAGCTGAGCCACCAGCAAGCCTCCGCCTGTACCAATCACATATCCCATCAATGCCATCAATACACCAACTGGAACCAAAGCTGGACTGTAAGCACCTGCAAGAATTGGCGCCGATGCCGTTCCACCGATATTGGCAAGAGATGCCACCCCACAGGTGAACATATCCAGCTTAAATATCTTAGCAAACAGCAGTAACAATACTGCGTGAATCAGAAGAATCATAAATCCTGCAGCAATCCATAATGGAGCATCTGCCAGCTCTAAAAGACTTGCTCTAGATGCTAATAACGCAATTACTACATATAAGAATACATTTGATAATTCTGTAGAGCCTGCAATCTTTCCAACTGGTGTCAGGGCAAATAATAAACCTGCGACTGTTACAACAAGAACTGTCCATGTTGCCTTATCCAGCCATGGAAGTGCGCCGTTAATGGCAATACCTGCATTCTGGCTTAATGCTGAAACAAGAAGTCCTAATCCCAATAATACTAATAAACTAGCAAAAGAAATTGGATTCTTCTTTAAATCATCTTCCTCTTCTAGCTTCTTGCATACGCTGTCTAATGCGTTGGTGTTCGACTTCGTCCATTTGTTGAACTTTGGAGCAAAGTTGATTACCCATAACAGGAACATTACCCAGATTGAATAATCAATGGAGTCAATTACAAGCGCATATGCCATATCCCCTTCTCCGATATTCAA
>JAQUVV010000084.1 GCA_028693195.1 Lachnospira sp. | reverse complement strand
TCATTTCGTTCGAAGCCTTTCTGTGGTATAAAGAGAATGATACACAAATAAATGACAGTTGCCATGACCAGCATCATATAACCCGCTGTTGAACTGTCCTCTTTTTTTCTTCTCGCAGCTGTGCCAAATACATATAGCACACAGAAGAAAAATGCGTTAATGCCCGGTATCACAGAAAATGTAATAAATATAGCAAGAAACGGACTAATTAAAATGATTGCTGCCGCCATACTATGCAGATATACCGTCTCAATTGCCGCTAATAACGCAATAATAGTAATCAGCACCAACAGACAGGCCATATGAAATGTCATCATATTCTGCCCATCTGTGCCTACAAGATTCAGAACCGTTCCACTTGTTTTCCGTACTGTTTGTGAATATGTCTGTACCACATACATCACACTCTGTTCGATTTTATCTCTACTAATCCATATAAAAATAAACGTGCCCAGCAACATCAGAATGATACCTGTAATTCTGGCATTCTTCTTCAGATATAGAATTGCCACCCACAGTGCTGACCAAATAATACTTAAAAATCCTGCCATCCATAAAGATACCTCCGGCAAGATACAAGTTAAGAAAACACTGACAATGCCAAATGTCCCAATACTGGTCAGTATACAATCATATATCATTGACGACCAATTTCTAGATTTCATATAATGTCTCCATCAGCTGCTCCAGATCATCTCTTATTACATTAATGACCTGATAATCCCTGCTATCATAATTCTTAGAAGTAATCCAGAATGGCTTCTCTGCTGACCGAAGTCCGCTTTCCTCATAAGCTGCCTCCGTCTTACCACCAGCATTCTCTGAACACTTCTGCTGCATCAATCCAATGACTGCATGCTGCAGTTCCTCTTCTGTCGTGAACATCCATTCCACCAGCTTCTCCTGTCTGGAATCCCATAACACAAAGCTCGTCTTCATACCAACCTTTACATAATAATGACCAATAGAATACGCCATCTGATAAATCCGATCCAAATACTCCCGAAACTTTGGATCTTTCGTCTTTGTCAAATCCACAAGAATTCGAATACATCGATCATCCTCATCCCCGAACTTCTTCACAATCAAATCATCGCTCTTCACGCTCAGCTTCCAGTGAATCTTATTCATGCTGTCACCATCCTGATATTCCCGATAATCAACAATCTCATCACTATCGCCATTCAGTATCAGCCATTGGTCACTGCTGTATTCCATACTTTCCAGCACTTCTCCATTATTGCGCTCACTGGTCGGAAGCAGTTCTGGAAATACAGAAAGATGCAGGTTTCCTTTAAAACGCTTTACTTTCCCAAATATCTTCAGATAATCGTACATATGAACCTGATCAACATGAACCTCAAGAATCCCACAATGTGCGGCACTGATCTCCAACTGTTCCTTATGATTATCATAAAATGTATTCATGATGATTTTCTGATGCTCCACTTGTGGGTCATTAGAAAACTGTGCTGAAAAACGCACCTCGCTATTTGACAATAGAATCGGCACATTATTCGACATTTTCACAAGAAGTGAAAAGCTTTTTCCCTTTGTCAGCATACGTCCCGGCATATAAAACATCAGTTCCAAGCTGTGTTTTGCAATCATAAAGAGAATGAAGCTTGCTACTGGAATCAGTATTACTAGAAGTAACAACACATAGAACTGATAATTTACATAGAAAACATTTAAAATGAATACGCCAAGCAAACATAATATATATATGACTTTACGACTCTTCATCTACACCCTGTCCTTCTTTGAAATCTGTGGTACTGCAACTCTCTTCACAATTCCAGCGATGACCTTCTCTTCTGAAAGACTTCCCTTTCGAAGACTGTGGTCGAACACCATACGATGTGCAATCGTATCCTTCAACACATATTGAATATCTGCTGGAAGCACATACTGGTTTCCACGTAAGAATGCTTCCGCTTTCGCCATAGCAATAACTGCGATACTTCCTCTTGGACTGATTCCCTGCAGAATATCTTCTGATTCTCTGGTTGCCTTAGCAATTCTTGCCACATAATCAAAGATGCTGTCATCCACGTAAACCTCTGAAACAGCCTGACGAATCTGAGCCAGTTCTCCCTCTGCAAGCACCTGTTTTGAAAGTACACGCGCATTATGATTTCTCTGTTTTCCTTTTAATATATTGATTTCATCCTGTACAGATGGATATCCCAGTGACAGGCAAATCATAAATCGATCCATCTGTGATTCTGGCAGTCTCTGAGTACCAACTGAACCGAATGGATTCTGCGTAGCCATGACAATAAATGGATCCGGCAATGTATATGTTGTACCATCTACCGTCACACATCGTTCCTCCATAACCTGCAAAAGAGCAGACTGTGTCTTAGGTGACGTACGATTAATCTCATCCGCCAGCATAATATTACACATCACTGCCCCTGGCTTGTACTCAAAACGATTGGTCAACTTATTATACATATTAAATCCCGTCACATCTGATGGCATAACATCTGGTGTAAACTGAACTCTGTTGCACTTTAATCCTAATGCATTAGCAAAGGACAGCGCCATCGTAGTCTTTCCCACACCAGGAATATCCTCAACCAGAACATGACCATCCGCTAAGATGGCCATTAAAATCTTTAATACTATTTCATCTTTACCAATCACCGTCTTACACACTTCACGAAAGACTAGCTTGGCTTTCTCCAAACTCTTATCCTCGATACTCATAGTCCCCCTTCGCCCTGCACATTTTCAAGTAATGGTTTATAGGACAAGAAATTCATACTTCATGCAAGGCTCTTCTAGTCATATTCTGATTCATACTCGTATGTCTTTGAATGTATGAATTTCTCTATACTTAATTATATCTATTGTACAATATCTTTTACTGATAGTCACTGTTTAAATAATGCAATTGACTCATTGGTATTGAAAATGCTCTTAACCCTGTAGTCGTCATCTCATTGATCTTCTGCTCCGAATAGCCATTGATCATAAAGCGCATTTCTCCATTATAGAAACACCACTGGCCATCTACAACAGAACTATTCACCAGTCTTTCAAGAGTCTCCTGTTCCATATCCGGATTGACCTCAGCAACTGCTTTCAATAAAAACTCTTTTATTTCTTCCTTTGCTGCCTCTGGATTACTGAACACATCATTCAATGTCAACTTCTTTCCACTTGCTGCATCTATGCTATATCCACCCATTTCTACAATAGAAACCGGTGTTTCTACATCACCTATGACAATTGTTACCGTTTCCAATAAACTAATAATATTGTCGTCTTTCAGCATTGCATCTCCGGCCGACTGGGAATAATTCACATGCACATCCCCCACTGCCCCAAGCTTCTCACTCTCATAATACTTTTGATAAAGCTCGTATGCTTGATCACTCAAATCCTGAGTTCGTGTGACAAGCTGATTTTCTATGACAGAAATTGCTGTATCCTTATACTTAACCGTCACTGGTGTCATGCTCAATGTTCCGTACTTTACTGTACCTTTATCACCACTAAAGGTTGCATAAGAACTTGTAAGTTCTCTTTCTTTTTCCTCCCCCTGCACCATCGTAATGTCAGTATTTCGAAATGTCGTTTCTGCTTCCGTCTGATTCTCCTGTATGATACTTGTCGTATCTTCTGCCACTGTATTCAGTGGCTGCTGTCTAGATTCCTGTACTGGCGTGTAATTGCGAACTGCCACAATCATCGTAACTAATGCTGCGATAGCTGCCACACTGGACACAAGCTTCAATCCTATTGCTGACTTTCGCTCATGAACTGGTGTGCACTTCACATATCGTTCTCCCGAACTATATTCATATTCATCATCTTTCACATCATCAAATAATCCTGATCGACTGATAATCTGCTGAATCTGCTGATCTATTGTTTCCTGACTTGGATACTTTACTCTACTCAAATTCACTCAACTCCTTTCTCATTCTTTTTATAACGGAGTAATATCTGTTCTTTGCAATCATCGCTGTAATCCCCAGCATTCCTGCGATTTCATCAAATGTATATCCCTGTTCCGCCTTCAATGTGAAGATCTGCTGATCTTCCCTTTTTTCGCGTCCAAGATGCTCTCGGACTCGTTCTGCCGCAATCTTATTGTAAACTTCTGTCTCAACATTGCTACCGTCTTCTCTATCATAATCATCAATTGTCTCGGTTGCAGATCGTTCATGAAACTGCCTGCTTCTGCTATAATCAATTACTTTATTCCCTGCAATTCTGGTAATCCAGGTCTTGAATGCACTCTTACTCTCATCAAATAAGTAAAGATTTTTTAGAATAGTAATAAATGTCTCCTGAGTAAGATCCATCGCCAGTTCTTCATCACTCGTCTTCCTGTATATTTCTTTGTATATATACTTGTAATACTTTCCCACTAGCCGCTCCGCAGCATCTTTGTTATTCTTCCCCAATATTGCATTAATCAATTTGCTGTCTGACTCGAACACCTTACTCACCTCCTCATATTTACATACGAACTGATTTTTAAAAAAGTTTGTCGCATTTTTAAATTAGTTAAATTTAACATGATTAAAATTAATGAATCCATTATTTGATTTCATAATATATGTGTAACTGTTCAGTACCTGAATAGTTACACATATTCTTATTATATCCGAAATACTTCCTTTCGTATAGAAGATATTTCATATTTTACAAACATATAATCCTGGTATCCAGCGTTTCTTCCAAAGAAAACACAGAACTGTATTTCCGTGTCGCAATAGAATTATATTCACCCCAATTCTTAACTAAGAGTTTGCATGCATACGCAATTTCTATAAACCAAAAAAGGAACTCATGTTTCTCTGAGAATCAGACTTAACGCCTATCTCAGAACCCCATGAGTTCCGTTATGTATTACTTATTTACTTCTATTGATTTACTATATGAATTCGATTCTTATTAGAAATCTACTTCTGTATCATAGTAGCAGCACTTGAGGAGCTTCTCCATCTCTTCCTGTGTAGGAATACGTGGGTTAGAACCTGTACATGCATCAAGAATTGCATTTGCAGCAATATCAGGAAGCTTCTTTAAGAATTCTTCCTCTGATACAAAACCAACTTCTGCTGGAAGTCCGCCTTCACCATACTTGTTAATGCTGTGTGGAATATTCAGATCATCATTCATCTTACGAAGCATAGCGATGAGTGCATCAATCTTCTCTGTTTCTGTGTTACCACCAAGCTTTAAGAAATCTGCGATAAATGCATATCTCTTAGCTGCTGTTGCATCCTTTGCATTAAACTTGATTACCTTAGGAAGATACATTGCGTTAGCAGCACCATGGATAATATGTCCACCTTCGAATGCAGCACCTGTCTTATGAGCCATTGAATGAACGATACCAAGTAAAGCATTAGAGAATGCCATACCTGCAAGACACTGAGCATCATGCATAGCATCTCTTGCGTCCATATCTTCATGATATGATTTTACAAGACTTGCCTGAATCATCTCCATTGCATGAAGTGCAAGTGGATCTGTGTAGTTACAATTTGCTGTTGAAACATATGCTTCGATTGCATGTGTCATAGCATCCATACCTGTATGAGCAACCAGCTTAATTGGCATTGTATGAGCAAGCTCAGGATCTACAATAGCTACATCTGGTGTGATTTCGAAGTCCGCGATTGGATACTTAATTCCCTTTGCATAATCTGTAATAATTGAGAATGCTGTTACTTCTGTAGCTGTACCTGATGTTGATGAAACCGCACAGAAATGAGCCTTTGTACGTAACTGTGGAAGTCCAAATACCTTGCACATATCTTCAAATGTTGTATCTGGATATTCATACTTAATCCACATAGCCTTGGCAGCATCGATAGGTGAACCACCACCAATAGCAACGATCCAGTCAGGTTCGAATTCCTGCATAACAGCAGCACCCTTCATAACAGTTTCAACAGATGGATCTGACTCGATACCCTCGAACAGCTTCACTTCCATTCCTGCTTCTTTCAAATAATCCTCAGCTCTCTGTAAGAATCCATTACGCTTCATTGAGCCGCCACCTACGCAGATGATAGCCTTCTTACCCTGCAATGTCTTTAAAGCTTCCAGTGAACCTTTTCCATGATAGAGATCTCTTGGTAATGTAAAACGCATCATAATAAAACTCCTCCAATGATTAATTATTTGATTGTTAAATTCACGACAATCTTTAGATTTATTATAACCCACCCTATACAATATTGCAAGTTAATATTCTTTCATTTTCATTAATTTTTTGTTAATTAATTAACTCTACAACCCCTAATTTACTCCTGATCTGCCGGCAGTTTTCGGAAGAAATTCATAATGAATGGAATTGCAGTCATAAAGGAAAGAACATCTGCAACTGGCTGAGCAAGCTCAATTCCTGTCAATCCAAGTGTCATTGAAAGCAAGAGAAGAACAGGTATAAAGTAAAGCCCACTCCTTAGCATCGAAAGAAATGTTGCCCCCGCGGTATGCCCCGTACTCTGTAGCGACATATTTGATAACACACAAAGTGGCTGGAAGAATAATGCGAGACACTGGAATCTCAATGCCGCCGTTCCAATCCGAATAACATCCACATCATCACGGAAGATTACAATCGCCTGACTTGAGAATATCAACATAATAATTGCAAAAACACCAATCATTACTTCTGACAAGACTAAAGTAAATCGAAATGCCTTCTTTACTCTGGAGTACTTCCCTGCTCCATAATTAAATCCGCAAACTGGCTGAAAGCCCTGTCCCATTCCCAACCCTACTGCAAATACGAACATACTTATTCGTCCAACAATACTCATGGCAGCAACTGCTGCATCTCCGTACATTGCAGCCTGTCCATTTAAAACCATGGTTGATACACTGCTAAGTCCCTGCCTTACAAGGCTCGGGAATCCTGTCGTTGCTATATCAAGAATTTCTTTTGGTTTTCTGGTATAGTTCTTAATGGAAATCTTGCATTGAGTTCTTCCTGTCAAAAACATACTTAAAAGGATTATAAAGCTGACAATCTGTGAAAGTGCCGTAGATAATCCAGCTCCCGCAATTCCCATATCCAGCACGAACATAAAGAATGGATCTCCAACCATATTGAGCACCGCGCCTGTCATCAATCCAATCATAGCAAGGGATGCACGTCCCTCATATCTTAAGATATTATTCAAGGTAAAGCAGCTTGTCATAAACGGTGCCGCAATAATTATAAAAGTCACATAAGTCTTTGCATACGGAAGAATCGTATCGGTACTACCCAGCAGATACATGAGCGGTGTCAAACAAGCTGCGCTGAGCAAACTGATAATAACTCCTATAGAAAACACGGTAAAGAATGCTGTTGATGCAATTCGTGATGCATCCTTTTTATTCTGCCTCCCTAGCATTCTGGAAATAATACTTCCTGATCCTTGACCGAACATAAATCCAAATGCCTGCAATACCGCCATATATCCGAACACAATACCAACTGCCCCTGATGCACTGGTTCCAAGCTGTCCTACAAACATGGTATCCACCATATTATAGAGGTTCGTCACCAACATACTAAGTGTCGTTGGAATTCCCAGCTTCACCACCAACTCCCCAACAGGTGCTTTTGTCATCTTATCAAACTGACTGTCATAATGTTCCTTCATCTGTAATAACTTCATATTCTGCCTCATTTTCTCTGATCTACAACTTCTATATTCTGCATTCTCGATACTCTGCATTCTCGATCTTACTGGAATTAACTCTTTACTTCCTCTTTACAATAATTGTAACTCTTCTGGGATTGTAATGTAAATGTTTAAATTCTAAGTTAGTAACTTTATACATTGTATATCGGAAGACCTCGCATACAAATATCAGTTTTTTGATTCCGTTGTCCTAATCGTTCCGACGAGCCCCTTAATACTAGAATCATGTTCAGCAAGGGCTTCCATGATTCCATGCTCAACATAGTTGAGCTTGGGTCATCGTCTCCACAGGCCAAAAGTCATCAAAATAACTAATATTTATATGCAAGGTCTTCATTTACATATTGCAAGAAAGTTACTAAATTAGAATATATGTGGTGACGACAGGGGGAGAATCAGCATTTTGCTGATTCTCCCCCGTTCTTTTCTGCTACGTATATTCGTAGTTTATATATGCTTTTCGTATAATCTTGCTTTATGTGGATGTCGCAGAGTATGTGTTATGCCATAAGCAGGTACTAGTCGAGCCCAAGGCGAACTTCGTTCGCCATTTACTTAGCGACAGTATTTTTGTCGCTTATGTAACGCAACGAGCGAGGTGTAGCGAAAGCGTGCCTGTGTTGGCGTAATACATACTCTGTGACTTTTCATAAAATAAGAATACATGTTTAGATTCGAATTTACATCACACTCTTAACTGCTTCTACCACATTGGCTACTGTAAATCCGAAATGCTCGAATAACGTTGCTGCTGGACCTGATGCGCCGAATCCCTTCATGGAAACAACCTTGCCATCTAATCCAACATATCTATACCAACCGAAATCTGAAAGTGCTTCTACTGCAACTCTCTTTCTACAACTCATTGGTAATACACTTTCCTTGTACTCTGCAGACTGCTGCTCGAATACATCCATACTTGGCATACTGACAACGCGTACATCTACACCTGTCTTTGCAAGTTCTGCCTTCGCATCTACTGCTAAAGATACTTCTGAACCACTTGCAATAATAATTGCATCTGGCTCTGCCTTCGTAGAATCAGCAATGACATATCCACCCTTTAAGGCATCCTTTGATGAGCCTTCCATCTGTGGAAGATTCTGTCTTGTAAGAACAAGTGCTGTTGGATGATCTGTTGATGTTACTGCATGCATCCAAGCTGCTGCTGTCTCTGTTCTATCACATGGTCTGTACACTACGAAGTTTGGAAGTGAACGGAATGCTGCAAGCTGCTCAATTGGCTCATGAGTTGGTCCATCTTCTCCAACACCGATACTATCATGTGTAAAGATATAGGTTAATGGAAGCTTCATCAATGATGAAAGTCTTGCCATTGGTTTTGTATAATCTGAGAATACGAAGAATGTTGCAACAAATGCTTTGAGTCCGCCATGTAATGCGATACCGTTGCCAATTGCTGTCATTGCCTGCTCTCTTACACCAAAGTGCAGATTGCTTCCTGCATAATTATCCTTAGAGAAATCTCCTGCATCCTTCATGTTTGTCTTATTAGATGGTGCTAAATCAGCAGAACCACCGAATAAGTTTGGCATTGCATTCTTAATTACATTCAGGAGTGCACCGCCTGTTGCTCTAGTAGCTTCTGGCTTTTCTGCCTTAGCCCAGAACTCTTCGCTTTCAAATAATTCTGTAAGGTCAGTACCTTCATAATACTGCTTCCAAATTGTTTCCATCTCTGGGAACTTCTTGCAGTAATCAGCGAACATCGCATTCCAGCTATCTTCTACTTCTGCCTTCTTCTTAGCGATTGCCTTGTAATTATCGTATACTTCTTCAGGTACTTCGAAGTCACCCTTGCATGGCCAGTTGAAATTTTCCTTCATAGCTGCAACATTATCTGTACCAAGTGGCTCTCCATGAGCACTTGCCTTACCCTGCTTTGCTGGACAACCAAATCCGATTAATGTATTCACCTTAATCATTGTTGGTCTGCTTGAATCAGCCTTTGCCTCTTCAATTGCCTTTCCGATTTAAGCCAAGTTATTACCATCTGCAACTTCTAATGTCTGGAATCCAAATGCCTTGAATCTTTCAGTGACGTTCT
>JAQUVV010000083.1 GCA_028693195.1 Lachnospira sp. | reverse complement strand
TGCATTCTGATGGATATTAATATGCCAGTGATGGACGGATATGAGGCGACAAAGCAGATTCGTTCCTGTGGAAAAGAGGATGCTAAGACCATCCCGATCTACGCGATGACAGCCAATGCATTTTCATCTGATGTGACAGATGCGTTAAATGCAGGAATGAACGGTCATATTGCAAAACCAATTGAGACGGATGTACTGTATAAGACACTGGATATGGCATTTCAGATGAATCAGGAATCATAAATTCTAAAAGATGCATGTATGAAATTATGAATAAATCTACATACTATATAACACATATTAAACGGAGAAAACAATATGAAGAATATGATGAAAAAAGGCGTACTGTTTCTTATGTTATCCCTGCTGCTTGGTATATGTGTCACAGGCTGTACAGAAAGGAAGCAGGCAGAAAGTGAGGCAAATGTGAATAAATTCGAACATATTGGACAAGACCAGGCAAAAGGTATGATGGATACAAAGACAGATTATATCATTCTGGATGTTAGAACTATTGAGGAATATAATGAAGGTCACATCAAAGGTGCAATCTGTATTCCCAATGAAACAATCGGGAATATTGCTCCAGAAGAATTACCAGATAAGAATCAGTTAATTTTTGTTTATTGCAGAAGTGGAAACAGAAGTGATCAGGCGGCGAAGAAATTAGCAGCGCTGGGGTATACACAGATTAAGGAATTTGGTGGGATTACTACATGGGAGTATGAAACAGAATAAGATATCTAGAAATGGATGGTGCCAGAGTCAGATTTGGCATCATCTTTTGTTTCGCGAGACATACAAATATAAAAATTATAAATATCATATTGTATTACTATGATTTAACAGATATAATAGATAAGAAGTAAGGGGATAGATTGGATGATTATGGAGAATTATATCTTTGACATGGATGGAACATTATTGGATTCTATGCCATATTGGAAACGTCTTGCAAGAGAATATCTCATTAGCAGGAATGTAAAGATACCTGAAGGTTTTGATGAGATTACATATACGATGGATTTAGATGAATGTAGTGCGTATTTTATCAATGAACTTCATGTTGATACAACACCAGAAGAGATGAAGACGGAAGTAATTGAAATGATTAACCAGCATTATGCTGATGATATTCCAGCAAAACAAGGGACCTTAGATTTCCTTCATCAGAAAAGTTCAGAAGGCTGCCGTATGTGTATCTTTACCACATCTGAGCGTCAATGTGTGGAATCAGCGATGAAGAGACTAGGTGTCTATGATTGCTTTGAGAAAATATTTACAGTATATGATATTGGAATTAATAAGCGTCATAAAGAAAGCTATGAAAAGATTTGTGAGCTGATGGGATTCGAACCAAAGGAAACCTGGGTGTATGAGGATGTGATTCATGGAGTTCAATCAGCGAAAGCAGCAGGCTGCAAGGTGGCAGCAGTATATGATGAGGATTCCGCACATTTGTGGGAAGAAATCCGTAAGCTATCAGATAAGGAAATCGTTGATAGATTTTGGTAACGATGGCTTGAAAGAGCTTTGTGACTGTGAAGGTATTGAACATTTACGAAAGAATTATTAGAATATGAATAAGAGACATATCGTAGTAGAATGGAGTTTTAGATGAAAGAAAAAGTGGTAGTAGGAATGTCAGGTGGCGTGGATTCATCCGTGGCAGCCTACCTTTTAAAGGAACAGGGGTATGATGTCATTGGTGTGACTATGCAGATCTGGCAGGATGAAGATCAGTGTCAGATTGAGGAGAATGGTGGATGCTGCGGCAGTTCAGCCGTGGAGGATGCCAGAAGAGTGGCGAACTTCTTAGGGATTCCTTATTATGTGATGAATTTCAAGCGGGAATTTCAAGAAAATGTAATCGATTATTTTGTAGATGAATACAAGAATGGACGTACACCGAATCCATGTATTGCATGTAATCGTTATGTAAAGTGGGAATCCTTGTTACAACGCAGCATGGAAATTGGGGCTGATTTCATAGCGACAGGACATTATGCAAGAATTGAACAGTTGGGTAATGGTCGGTTCGCAATCCGTAATTCTGTGACAGCAAAGAAGGATCAGACCTATGCACTTTATAATCTCACACAGGCACAGCTTTCTCATACGTTAATGCCGGTTGGTGACTATACCAAGGATGAGATTCGTGCAATTGCCGAAAAGATTGGAATTCAGGTGGCACATAAGCCAGACAGCATGGAAATCTGTTTTGTTCCAGATCAGGATTATGCTGGTTTTATCGAACGAGAGACAGGATATAAGTCAGTGCCAGGTAATTTCGTGGATGTGAATGGTAATGTGATCGGAAAGCATCAGGGAATCATTCATTATACCGTTGGACAAAGAAAAGGTCTGGGGCTGGCTATGGGACATCCAGTATTTGTTGTTGCCATTCGCCCAGAAACAAATGAGGTAGTGATTGGTGAGAATAAGGATGTGTTTGCGCCAACACTTTTTGCCAATCGATTGAATTTCATGGCAATTGATCATTTGGAGGGTGAGATGAAATGTATGGCGAAGATTCGTTATAATGGTAATGGAGCACCGTGTACAATTCGAATGGCAGGAGATGATCTGCTAGAAGTAACATTTGACGAGGAACAAAGAGCAATCACACCAGGACAGGCACTGGTATTATATGAAGATGACCATGTACTTGGTGGTGGAACCATTATATAAAAATATATAAGAGAAGGGATAGAGAAGACTATGAAGATTTCAACAAAAGGCAGATATGCATTACGCTTAATGTTAGACCTTGCAATGCATAATACAGGAGAGGCAATCAGTTTAAAGGACATTGCTAAGAGACAGGAGATTTCAGATAAATATCTGGAACAGATTATATCGGTTCTCAATAAAGCGGGTTATGTGAAGAGCATCCGAGGCGCACAGGGCGGATATATGTTAAGAAAAGATCCAAAGGATTATACAGTTGGTATGATTCTTCGTTTGACAGAGGGAACACTTGCACCAGTCAGTTGCGTGGAGGATGATGCAGAGTGTGCCAGAGAGGGCAATTGTGTCACATTTATGGTATGGAAGAGAATCAATGATGCTATCAATGAGGTAGTTGATGATATTAAGCTTTCAGACCTTGTAGAATGGCAACAGCAGAAGAGTGATAATTACGTTATATAAAAGAATTGAAGTGTTAAAAAATATTGCTTGATATGTTCACATATATTTTCATATTATGCTTGACTTTTATAAAGTTCGATGTATAATGTAGATAACATACCAAGTTACTATGAATTAAAAAACTTGCACAGTGGTGCGGATTTAGAAGCATTTACGAGGCACGTTTTTTTAGAAGTAGAACTCATAGTAAAAAGATATGATATACTGAAATTAATGCATGAATATTTGCATAAGAAATAGTATTGTATGGACTTATGAAATATGAATCATGCAGGGAAAGGATGTTTGATATGATTTATTTAGATAATGCCGCAACGACGGCGGTAAAACCAGAAGTATTAGAGGCGATGATGCCTTATTTTATGGAGAATTACAGTAACCCAAACAGTGTATACAGCTTCGCACAGGAGAGTCATAAGGTAGTTGATGATGCAAGAGATACAATAGCAGAGTTACTTCATGCAAAGGGCAATGAAATATATTTTACAGGTGGTGGAAGTGAGTCTGATAACTGGGCATTGAAAGCAGCTGCAGATGCGTTCTCATCTAAAGGCAAGCATATTATTACATCAAAGATTGAGCACCATGCAATTCTTCATACCTGTGAATTCTTAGAGAAGCATGGATTTGAGGTGACTTATCTGGATGTAGATGCCAATGGATTGGTAAGTCCGGAAAGTTTAAAGACAGCAATCAGACCTGATACTATTCTTGTAAGTATTATGTTTGCCAATAATGAGATTGGAACGATTGAGCCAATTAAGGAATTGGGTGCAATTGCCCATGAGGCAGGAGCATTGTTCCATACAGATGCTGTTCAGGCATTCGCACATGTTCCAATTGATGTGCAGGATATGAATATCGATATGCTTAGTGCAAGTGGACATAAGTTCCATGGACCAAAGGGTGTGGGATTCTTATATCTTTCAAATAAGGTCAAGATTGGATCTTTCGTTCATGGTGGTGCTCAGGAGCGCGGTAGACGTGCAGGTACAACCAATGTACCAGGTGTTGTAGGTATGGCAAAGGCTGCAAAGCTGGCACATGAGAATATGGAAGAGAATATCAAGAAACAGATAGCTGTTAGAAATCATTTGATAGATAGAATCAGCCAGGAAATTCCGTATGCAAAGTTGAACGGAGATCCAGAAAAGAGACTTCCTAATAACGTGAATTTTTGTTTTCGTTTTGTGGAAGGTGAATCAGTGTTGATTATGCTAGATCAGAAGGGAATCTGTGCATCTAGTGGTTCAGCATGTACATCTGGTTCACTAGATCCATCTCACGTACTTCTTGCAATTGGACTTCCTCATGAAATCGCTCATGGTTCAATTCGTATGACAATTTCAGAAGAGACGACTATGGAAGATGCAGATTATACAGTGGATTCCATGAAGGCAATCATTGATCGATTAAGAAGCATGTCTCCTTTGTATGAGGATTTTGTGAAAGAAAATAAGTAAGGATTGTTGGTATATAGATGTAACAAAAAAGAAAAGAAACGAGGTAACATATATGTATAGTGAAAAAGTAATGGATCATTTCAGTAATCCTAGAAATGTAGGAGAAATCGAGAATCCAAGTGGCGTAGGAACAGTTGGTAATGCCAAATGTGGTGATATCATGAGAATGTATCTGGATATCGATGAGGATACAAAGATTATTAATGAATGTAAGTTCAAAACATTTGGCTGTGGAGCAGCCGTTGCAACAAGCAGTATGGCAACAGAGTTGGTAAAGGGGAAGACAATTTATGAAGCTTTGGAAGTGACAAATAAGGCTGTTATGGATGCATTAGATGGACTTCCAGCAGTGAAGGTGCATTGTTCACTTCTTGCAGAAGAGGCAATTCATGCGGCTCTTTGGGATTATGCTGAAAAACATCACATTGAGATTCCAGGTTTGAAGAAGCCAAAGAATGATATTGGTGATGAAGAGGAAGAAGCATAACAGAAATTTTGTAAATATAGTTCATAAATATACTCTTCTTGACGATATAGAAAGTATAAAGCTATGGATGGCATCAAATTCAATGGAGTGAGAAACATTGAATTGATGTCATCTTTTGTTTTATAAACTTACGTTAAGAAAACAAGCCGCTTGGACCTTTTGGGGAGCGGAGCTGGTTCTGATTGGCAGAGGAACTTGCAGAAAGGAGAAAGCAATGGGAATTGCAGGAGTAGGAGGTTATCAATATCCAAACTACTATGGTGTTCAGAATTCAGGAAGAAATTCTGGAGAAGTGTTCGGAGCTACATGTACAGAGCAGGTTGCACCAACCAATTTGATATTACATGGAGACAGTGATGAATACGGAAAGGTGTACGGAGCATTAGGGAGTCTATGAATACGCAGTTTATGCTTGGAAATTATGACGGATATCTGCGCTACAAGAAGGCATATGACATCATGCAAAGTATTTCTGATGAACTGGTGAATATTGGAAGCGAAGATGAGAAGAATAAAACAAATGAATACACTAAATTATTGGAAGAATCTGCAAGGAAAGTTAAAAATCAAGTGGAGAACAGCGAAACTGAGGAAAGAAATCAGAAGGTTGTAGAAGGGAAAGCAACGGATACCCAGCTGCAGGAGCTTCTCAAGGATAATAATGAAAGAAGATTTGATTTATATGGTCCAAATGCGTCAGAAGATGTGAAACAGGCATGGATGAATGCGGCTAAGGAAACAGGAATTGAAGGACTTGGCATGAGCACGGGTGGAATGTTAAACCATATTACACAATTAGATGTACAGATGGCAATTAAGAGGTATAACGGAGAAGAACCTGATGTGCTGGGAAGCACAGTGGGGTCTGCAATGCAGGCAATCGAGCGGGCGTTATACGATTTAGAACATCCCTTGGAATCAAACAATAACCGAAGCGCAAGTGTACAGGAAAGTATTGCAAAAGAAAAAGAATTTTATGAAAGATTCTTGGAAAATTTAAAGCAGATATAGTGATATAAAATAATTATAAAAATTTGGTAAACATTTTCTGCAAAAAGATGTGCAAACCTATTGCATTAATTCTGATTCTTATATTATAATTAGACAGTTTGAGAAAAATACGAGAAAAGGAGAAATTATGAGCAACGAATCAGAGAAGAGTAAAGAAAACGGTTCTAAAGCATTTGAACATCATAATCGTGAAGGCATCTATGATGCAAGACAGTTAGGTATTCCTAAGACATTACTTCTTGGGTTACAGCATACATTTGCCATGTTCGGGGCAACTGTACTGGTTCCATTATTGACAGGCTTAAGTGTATCTACAACACTTTTAATGGCAGGTCTTGGAACATTATTATTTCATTTATTAACAAAAGGAAAGGTTCCAGCATTTTTAGGATCTTCCTTCGCATTTTTAGGAGGATATGCAGCAGTCGCACCTTTAAAGGACGGTGTTGCAGATCCAACTCAGCTGGCTTATGCCTGTGGTGGTGTATTTGTAGCTGGTCTTGTTTATTTAGTGGTAGCAGCTTTAATTAAGTTCTTTGACGCAAAGAAGGTTATGAGATACTTTCCACCTGTTGTTACTGGACCTATTATCATTGCAATTGGTTTAATCTTAGCTCCTTCAGCAATTAACAACTGTAAAACAGATTGGGTGATTGCATTAGTTGCAGTAGCCATTGTTATTGTATGTAATATCTGGGGCGTAGGCATGATTAAGATTATTCCTATTATGTTAGGTGTTCTTGGTTCTTATGGACTTGCGCTTGCATTAGGAAGAGTTGATTTTACTACAGTTAGAGAAGCAGCATGGATAGGACTTCCTTTGAACTCAGCAAATTTTGCTAAGTTTGATCTCAGTGCGATTATTACAATTGTTCCTATCGCGCTTGCGACGATGATGGAGCACGTTGGTGATATCTCAGCAATTGGTGCAACAACAGGAGAAAACTATATCGCAGATCCAGGTCTTCACAGAACTTTATTAGGAGATGGTCTTGCAACATCAATGTCAGCATTCTTTGGAGGCCCAGCTAATACGACTTATGGAGAGAACACAGGCGTTCTTGCTTTGTCAAAGGTATATGATCCAGTGGTTATGAGAATAGCGGCTTGTATCGCAATTATCTTCTCATTTTCACCGAAGTTTGCAGCTATCGTTACAACCATTCCGGCTGCAGTAATCGGTGGCGTATCCTTGATTCTTTATGGAATGATTTCTGCAATCGGTGTTAGAAATGTTGTAGAGAACAAGGTCGATTTCGCAAAGAGCCGTAACTTAATCGTAGCGGCAGTAATTCTTGTATGTGCAATCGGCATTGAATATCAGTCTATTACTAACGGACTAGGCGAGAGTGTGATTTCAGCAGGAATCAGTTTCTCAATTGGTGAATTTAATATTACACTTTCTGGTATTGCAATCGCTGCAATCTCAGGTATCTTGTTGAATGCAATCCTTCCCGGTAAGGATTATGAATTCAGAGAAGATAAGATTGAGCACATCAAAGAGATGGAAGAAGGATTATAAATTCTAAGTTAATAGATTTATGAGTAAATATAAGAACTCGAGAGTGAACACTATTTTTTGATTCCGTTGTCCAATGTAACCAAAGGTTACTATGCGTTCCAGTGAGCCCCTTAATACTGAAATTATGTTCAGCAAAGGCTTCCATGATTTCATGGGTCTCCCTTCCACAGGCCAAAAGTCATCAAAAAACAGCATTCACTCTCGAGTTCTCGATTTATACATAGCAAGAAATCTACTAACTTCGAATATATGTAGTGACGACAGGGGGAGAATCAGCATTTTGCTGATTCTCCCCCGTTCTTTTTCCGCTATGTATATTCGTAGTTTATATATGCTTTTCGTATAAGCTTGCTTTACGTGAATGTCGCAGAGTATGTGTTATGCCATAAGCAGGTACTAGTCGAGCCCAAGGCGAACTTCGTTCGCCATTTACTTAGCGACCGTCGTTTGGTCGCTTATGTAACGCAACGAGCGAGGTGTAGCGAAAGCGTGCCTGTGTTGGCGTAATACATACTCTGTGACCTACAATACCGTATCTCCATTTCGCCATGCGCGCTTTCGATAGAACTGCGTTCTATCTCAATCACGGCGTTCGCCGTATAAGAAAAGACTAGATAACATATCTTAGAGAACATGTTCTCACGATATGTTACCTAGTCTTTTCTTGCATGGCTCATTGCTAACGCGTTAAATTAGAATCTCTCAGCTATAACTTCCCCCTATAACCAGTCATAAAATCCATGTATTACCAACCCTATTGACTTTCCTCCAGCTGTCATGTAATATAATCACATAAACAAATCATACTAATCAGATAGGAAATATAAAACTAATCATGATGTATGATAAAAGACAAATGAATTCATTAGAACCAACAACGAAGCATATAAAAGAGAATGGTGGAGGAAAGTATTATGGCAGAGAAGAAGTTATCCGAAAGAAAGTTAAAGTTTGAAACATTACAGTTACATGTGGGACAGGAAAGTCCAGATCCAGTAACAGATTCCAGAGCAGTTCCGATTTATCAGACATCATCGTTTGTATTTCGCAATTCACAGCATGCAGCAGATCGTTTTGGATTAAGAGATGCAGGAAATATTTATGGTAGATTGACCAATCCAACTGAGGATGTGTTTGAAAAGAGAATTGCAGCATTAGAGGGTGGCGTGGCAGCATTAGCAGTTGCTTCTGGAGCAGCAGCGGTTTCTTATACAATTCAGAATCTTGCATTAAGTGGTGACCATATTGTAGCAGCGAAGAATATCTATGGCGGTACATATAATTACCTTGCACATACGATTGTTGATTATGGTGTGACTACAACATTTGTTGATCCATTAGATCCTCAGAATTTTGAAAATGCAATTCAGGAGAATACCAAAGCACTTTATATTGAAGTCTTAGGAAATCCTAATTCAGAAGTAACGGATATTGAAGCAATTGCTAAGATTGCTCATGCACATCAGATTCCATTAGTAATCGATAGCACATTTGCAACACCTTATCTTGTAAGACCAATTGAATATGGCGCAGATATCGTCATTCATTCAGCTACAAAGTTCATCGGTGGTCATGGAACTACCATTGGCGGTGTGATTATTGATGGTGGTAAGTTTGACTGGAAGGCATCAGGAAAATTCCCACAGCTTACAGAGCCAAATCCAAGTTACCATGGTATCAGCTTTGCAGATGCAGCGGGACCAGCAGCTTTCGTAACAAGAATCAGAGCAATTCTTCTTCGTGATACTGGTGCAACGTTAAGTCCAATTCATTCATTTATATTCTTACAGGGACTTGAAACATTGTCATTGCGTGTAGAACGTCATGTAGAAAATGCATTGAAGGTTGTTGATTTCTTATCAAAGCAGCCACAGGTTGAGAAGATTAATCATCCATCTGTTTCAACAGATCCAGAGCAGCAGCGCCTTTATAAGAAGTATTTCCCAAATGGTGGAGGGTCTATCTTTACATTTGAAATCAAGGGCGATGCGAAGAAAGCACAGGATTTCATAGATAATCTGGAACTGTTTTCACTCCTTGCAAATGTTGCAGATGTAAAATCATTGGTAATTCATCCAGCATCAACAACACATTCAGAGTTAAATGAGGAGGAACTGTTAGAGCAGGGAATTAAGCCAAACACCATACGTTTATCCATCGGTACAGAAA